>JAPKZG010000055.1 GCA_026393895.1 Candidatus Aminicenantota bacterium | reverse complement strand
GAGACACAATACTAACCCTGATTCCCATGATTCGGGAGAAAAAACGAAATCTCCATGACCGGAAATGCCTTCCAGAAGCCGCATAGCGGAGGGGGGCCCCACGGTGATTTTCCATGGGGGGAACCGACGCACTCATGGCTCAAGTGATAAGCCTCGCCATGAGTACGAGGTAGCCTTGGGACTGGTTCCCTAGCTTTGCTAGCCCTACACGACGGGCGTTGTCCGGAGTCAGGGCGCGGCTGGCGGAAGGTATTTTCGGTCATAGGTAGATTCCGCTCAATCAGAAATTGGTTAATGGTTTTGTGTCTCCAATTTGTTACTTGATCTCGAGGATCGCCAGGAAGGCCTCCTGGGGGATATCCACTTTGCCGACGGTCCGCATGCGCTTCTTGCCGGCTTTCTGCTTTTCGAGAACCTTCATCTTCCGGGTGTAGTCCCCGCCGTAGAGTTTGGCCAGGACGTCCTTCCGATAGGCCTTGATCGTCTCCCGGGCGATGATCCGGCCGCCGAGGGCCGCCTGCAGGGCAACCTCGTACTGCTGGCGCGGGATGGACTTGCGCATCCGTTCGACCAAAGCCCGGCCGAACGCATAGGCCTTGTCCTTGTGGACGATGACCGAAAGCTCGTCCACCTGTTCCCGGTTGATCAGGATATCGAGCTTGACGAGCGGGCCTTCACGGTAGCTGGCCAGTTCGTAATCGAGCGAGGCATATCCCTGCGACACCGATTTCAACTGGTTGAAAAAGTCGAAAACGACCTCGTTGAGCGGGAGAAGATACTGGAGGAGAACGCGCTTGGGGCTGATGTATTCGAGCTTTTTCTGCTCGCCGCGGCGGCCTTCGAGCAGGGCCAGGATCGCGCCGATGTATCGGTCGGGCGTGAGGATCATGGCGTCGATCATCGGCTCGGCGATGGAGGCGATGTTCTGCGGATCGGGAAGCTGGGACGGCGTCCGGATATCGAGGGTTTCGCCGGCCCGGGTCGTCACCCGGTAATTGACGCTGGGGGCGGTCGTCAGCAGGGTCAGGCCGAATTCACGCTCGAGGCGTTCCTGAACGATTTCGCGGTGGAGAAGCCCCAGAAAACCGCAGCGGTACCCCTGGCCGAGCGCCACCGAGGATTCCGGCTCGTAGAAAAACGAGGCGTCGTTCAACCGCAGTTTTTCGAGCGAATCACGGAGGTCCTCGATCCGCGTATCCCCAGCCGGAAAGAGCCCGCAGAAGACCATCGGCTTGGCTTCCTCGAACCCGGGAAGAGCGATTTCGGCCGGGCGATTCCTGTGGGTAATGGTGTCGCCGATCCGGGCATGGCTCAGCGTTTTGATCCCGGCGATCACATATCCGACTTCGCCCGCCGATAATGTTTCCATCTTCACCGGCTTCGGAGTGAGATAGCCGAGTTCCTCGACCTCGTAGTCGGCCTGCAGGCCCATGAAGGTGATTGCTTCTCCCGTTTTAAGTACGCCGTCGACCACCCGGACAAGAACGACGACTCCCCGGTAATTGTCGTACCAGGAATCGAAAAGAAGCGCCTTGAGCGGGGCGCCCGGCTCGCCTTTCGGCGGCGGAATCCGGGCGATGACGGCTTCGAGGATGTCGGTCACGTTCTCGCCGGTCTTGGCGCTGGCGAGAAGCGCTTCGTTCCGGCTCAAGCCGACGATGTGTTCGAGCTGGTCGAGAGCGGCCTCGACGTCGGCCGAAACGAGGTCGATCTTGTTGATGACCGGGATTAAAACGAGATCGTGATGCAGGGCCAGGTACGCGTTGGCCAGGGTTTGGGCCTCGACGCCCTGGGAGGCGTCGATGACGAGAAGGGCGCCCTCGCAGGCGGCCAGGCTGCGCGAGACCTCGTAGGAAAAATCGACATGGCCCGGCGTATCGATGAGGTTCAGGGCGAATTCCCGGCCGTCCTTGGACTTATAGGCCAGCCGGGCGGTCTGAGCCTTGATCGTGATGCCGCGCTCTCGCTCGAGTTCCATCGTGTCGAGGGTCTGGGCCCGCATGTCTCGCGAAGCGACCGCTCCGGTCATTTCGAGGATGCGATCGGCCAGGGTTGACTTGCCGTGATCCACGTGGGCGATGATGGAGAAATTGCGGATAGGATTCATGGGAAACGGATATGTTCGCAGAAAAGCGCCCCCGGGTCAATTTGAATTGACTTTTCCGCCCCTCTCAAGTACTTTTTAAGCGGGTTGGTTTGGTGTTTTCACAGTAAAGAAAGTCATAAGGAGGCCGATATGTTTCTATTCGGCACAGTCGGACCGCAAGAGCTCCTGATCGTCTTGCTGATCGTCATCATCATCTTTGGGGCGAAAAAACTGCCCGAGCTCGGCAAATCGCTCGGAGAAAGCATCCGGAACTTCAAAAGTTCGGTTTCCGGAAAGGAAAAAGACGCCGAGAAAGACGCGTCGAAGGACAAAACCCCTCCGCCGGCCGCCTGATTCCACAGTCCCGATGCAACGGACGATCGAGAAACTCGCCTCTGAACGCCGCGCCGCCGAGGCGAATCTCCGGGAGACGCTCGCCGAACTCCGGAGGATTTCCGAATCCCTTCCTCCCCTGATCCAACGATTGTCCGCGCCGTCGGCCGCGCCGGCCAAAAAGCTCTTCGGCGGTTCCTCCGGAAACGAACTCGGAGAAATCAGGTCCGCCCTGGCGGAGACCGCCGCCGCAGTGAAAACCCTGGCCGAAGCGGCCGTCCGGCAGACTGAGGCCCAGGACGCGCTTTCCGACGTCCGCGACAAGCTTTGGGACGCCGAAGGCAACAACCACGTCGGGATGATTTTTAAAAGCATGGAGTGGCGCGTCGACCGCCTCTCGACCGCCTATGAAGACGCCTCGGCCCTTATGAAAACGTTCGCCCATCTCCGGGACCAGCTCGGCCGGCTGCTGGCCGCGGTCGAGGGAAAAAATCTTCCCACCCCCGCCCACCTCGGCCCCATACTCGAACCGCTTGAGGATTGGCGCTACTTGCGGTTCGAAAACCGTTTTCGAGGGACCGAAGCCGAAATCCGAAAACAACAGATCGCCTTTTTGGACGATTTCCCGCCGGGCGGACGGATTCTCGACCTCGGCTGCGGCCGGGGGGAATTCCTCGAACTTCTGGCCGGAAAGGGCTTTCACGCCGAGGGCGTCGACCTCAACGCCGAAATGATCGCCGTCTGCCGCGACAAGGGCTTAACCGTTGAACGCGGCGACCTTCTCGAACACTTGGCCGCCCGGCCGGACGCCTCTCTCGACGGAATTTTCTCCTCCCAGGTCATTGAACATCTGCCGCCGGCCGCGCTCCGGCGGATGATCGAGCTGTCCTTCGCCAAGCTCCGGCCGGACGGGCGGATTCTCCTGGAAACCGTGAACCCACTGTCCGTCTTTGCCCTCGTTCACATCTATTTTCTCGACTTGACTCATCGAACCCCGGTCCATCCCCAGGCGCTCCAATTTCTCCTGGAAGCCGCCGGATTTTCGGCCGTCTCCGTCCGGTTCGGATCCGAAATGGAAGAGGAAAAACTCCGGAACATCCCGCCTTCGGACGAATCCTCGGCGGTCCTTAATCGAAATTTCGACCGGCTCAACACTCTGTTGTACGCCCCTCCGAATTATTCCGTTCGCGGCCGCAAGTGCTGATCCCGCGCCCCGGGATCAAGAGCGTCTCGCCGCCGCCCTCCTTACTCCGGAACCATGCATCGAAATCGCCCGTTCCCTCGTATAAGGGGAAGGGAATCGGCGTCCCGGACCGAAAAAATTTGCATTACGGACGGATGTCCTTTAAAATCGGGTTCTTGCGGTTTCAAGAAAGGCAATCACAGATGAAAACGAAGTTCTTCACAGCCCTCATGCTTTTTATCTTTATCGGAGCGGCCGGGGTCACGGCCGCGGGACCGGCGGCGCCGGAATCAGGGACGATTTTCGGCCGGGTCACCGACCTTGACGACAATCCCCTCCCGGGAGCTTCCGTGGCCTTGACGGGCCCCGCCCTTATGGGCATGTATAGCAACGTCACTTCGGCCACCGGCCAGTTCTTCTTTCCGGTTCTCGCCCCGGGCACCTATGAGATCCGGATCGAGATGCCCGGTTTCAAAATCCAGGTGCAGCGCGGGCTGTCTGTTCAATCCGGGCGGGCGATGCAGCTTCACGTCCGGTTAGAGGAAACCGCCGTAGACGAGGAAGTCACCGCCCCCGCCGGCGATCAACCCGTCGACACGAGAAACACGAAGACTTCCGCCGTCTTCAACTCGGAAATCCTGGCCCGGCTTCCCCTGCCTCGCGATCTTTTTCATCTCTGGCCCCTGGTTCCCGGGGCGGTGGCCGACGTCGCCCGTGATCGCCGGTTCGTTTCCGTCGAGGGGAGCGCTCCCCAAAACCAGATTGTGAAGCTTGAAGGCGCTATGATGAACGACCCCGTGACGGGGCTGCCTCTCTTCCATCCGATCGACGAAGCCGTCGAAGAAGTCGAATATGTGACGTCCGGACAGCCGGCCGCCGTCGGATCGGCGGACGGGGCTTACCTCCAGGTCGTCGCCAAAAGCGGCGGCAACGCCTTCGCCGGCGGGCTTTCCTATTATTCCACCGGCGCCTCCCTGGCCCAGGACCTCGACGCTTCCTCGACCGGGACGCTCCGGGTCCAGACGCCGGAACGTTACGAGCGTTATCGGGATCTTTCGTTCAACCTGGGCGGATCCCTCATGGACGACCGGGCCTGGGTCTTTCTGGCCGGCCGGCGGTTGACCTCGACGATCTCCAACCCGTATGATCCGGAAACCCGCATGGCCGCCTTAGGGTTCACCGACAGCCCCGCCTTCGACCTCAGCCGCCGGGAATGGACCGGATTCGCCAAATTGAGCGTCCGGCCGACGAACGACATCACCTATTCCGGCCTCATTCTCTTCAACAATTTTTCCGAACCCTACGACATCTCCTCCGTCTTCGCCGACACAGCCGCCGACCGGGTCCCGGAACGGAACCCGGAAAACATCCTGGCCACGACCCACAATTTCCATTATTTTCTCGGCCAGAATACGGTCGCCGAGCTCCAGGCCGCCTACATCCATCACCGCTCCGTGTTGGCCTCCCGGGCCGATAAAGGGGCCGCCGCCGTTTATGACGCGGCCCAACGCATATGGTGGGGCGCGCCGGCTTACGAAGGCACCGAGGAAAGTGAAAGTTTCGGCGGTTCGGTTTCGCTGACGCATTTCAAGGAGGACCTGTTCGGGCTGGATCACGAGGTCAAAATCGGCGCCGAGTACAACCAGGCCGAGGCGCACAACGATTGGCACCGGGCCAATCCGTTCAATACCTACTGGTACGATTACGCCGAAGGAAATCCCTATTATTACGACGGCCTTTCCCTCGGCCGGCTGGAAATCATCCCGGCGCCCGCCGCTGCGGAGAGCTGGGATGTCTCGGAAATGACCCGAAAGATGGCGGTCTTTTTCCAGGATACCCTGACCCGGAAGCGCCTGGCCGTCAACGTCGGGCTCCGGGCCGATTACCAGGTTCTCTCCTATCCCCTTCAGGCCCGAGCCCTGACGAATCCCGGTTACGCGCCCGAATTCCTCAATCCCGCCCTGGACAAAGCCGCATTCCGGGACGCGATCAAAACCATCATTAAGGACGCCGGAGTGACTTCGCCGCTCTCCGACATCACCGCCGCGGAACGCACGTCGGTTTCATTTCTGACCCTGTCCCCGCGCGCGGGCCTGGTCATCGACCTGCTCGGAAACGGACGCGCCGCCTTGAAATTGTCGTACGCCCGCTCCCATGAACCGCTCTGGATTTCCGGATACGACGAAGACCAAATCTTCGAACCCCAGACGCTCTCGTTCATCTGGCACGATTTTAATGCCAACAAGCTGATGGACATGCCCGGAACGGACGACTATACGCTTTTATCCTGGCGTTCGCAGAACCTCAATTCCTCATATTACGCCAACGTCAAGTCTCCCCTCACCGACGAATTCACCGGCGGCTTGGAATATGGAGCCGCCCCGAACCTTCTGCTGGGTCTGAAATTCACCTATCGAAAAACAGCCAACATCGTGGAGAGCGTCGACTCCGTCAACGGTTATGATCCCCTGGCCGCGGACGAGATCGGCCGGATCTGGCTGCCGATGACCGTCACCGACCCCGGTTCCGACGGGATGTTCGGAACGTTCGATGACGCGTCCCTCACCGTATACGGCCTCCGGGCGGACCGGCCGGCGCCGGTCTGGGCCGCGGCCAATCCCGAAGGCGCCTACCGGAAATACCTGTCGGCGACGTTGACCCTGGACAAGCGCATGGCGAACAACTGGCAGCTCCGGGGATCGTTCACCGTCAGTTCCCTGCGGGGGACATCCGATTTCGCCGCCGCCGGCCGGCTCAACCGGACTACTCTTTTCAATGATCCCAATTCCCTGACCCATACCGAAGGCCCGCTGGCGTACGACCGGCCCATCCAGGCCAAGCTCTCGGGAACCTATCTGTTCCCCTTCAACGTCTCCTTCAGCGCGTTTTTCCAATACTATTCCGGCGCGCCTTGGGCGCGGACCATCACCGTTTATTTTCCGGCCGGATATATGGGCTACGGAACGCGGGAACCGTCCGTCACGGTGTTCGCCGAACCCTGGGGGACGAACCGGGCTCCGGCCGTCGCCTGCCTCGACCTGCATTTGGAAAAAAGCTTCAACCTGAAAAAAGGAGCTCAGTTGAGCGTGATGGTGGATGTGTTCAACGCGACCGGCCGGAACACCCAAACGATCGTTAAGGATCCGGCCGGCATCCTCGATGAACGAAAGACGCCCGCGACGTACACCGTCCCGAGCGTCTACGGCCGGACGGTGAATCTCTACGGCGTCCGCCAGTTCCGGATCGGGGTCAAACTCGGAATCTAGGTTCCTTTATTTCCAATCGATCGTTTTGCTTACGGATTCGGGCCCTGTTTTATTCGTCAGCCGCACGTCCAGGGTCACCGGAGCGGACGCGAGTCGGGCGACGGATTCCGCCTGGTCGATCAGGATCGGGATTTCAATCACGTGGAGGTCTTCGCTCTTGGCGCGGATTTCGCCCTCCGGGTAATTCACCTCCGCGGAGTCGGTTTTCTCCAAAACCACGCCCTTTTGCGAGTCCTTGACCCGGAGGAAGACTTCGAAGGTCGTGAGGAACCGGCCGCTTTCGGACTTGAACCAGATCAACCGGATCGGGATTTCGAGATGGAGCACGCCTTCCACCCGGTCTGCCCGCCGGACCGTCTGCCGGATATCCGCGGTAAAATCCAACATCGGCCGGGCACCCCGGGAGAAGCTCCCCGGTTGCCCGGGCTCTCCAGGACGGCCTCCCCGTCCTTCCGTATCGCCCGGCCCGGCGGTTAAAAGGGGTTGATTCAGGCTGAGATCCTTGATGGGAGTCAGGTCGAATGTCGCTAAACGAAAATTGCCCGAGCATGCTTCGTCGACAAACGCGACCGGAAAGCCGTTGTAATACCATACTTCCCGGCAATTCGACTTTGAAGTTTCGGCGATGGTCAGGACTCTCTGCTCCTGGGGAGGGCCGTAAAGAATATAAATCCGGCCCCGGTCCGATAACCATCCCTTCACCCCCTCCGTCCGGAACAATACGTTGGCCTGCGAAATCCGGCTATAATATTCGGTCCGGATCTCGTTGTCGGGCGTCTCCGGATCCGGATCGCGCCGCAGCCAGAACTCCTCGATGAATCGGTCCTTGCCGGAATCCGGCGTGAACAGGAACGTTTTCCGCTCGGCGGCGGTGATCAGGTAGCGGACGTCGCTTAAAAATTCGGCGTAGCGCTCGGGGAGGTCTCGTTCCATTCGATAGAGCGTGCAGCCGAAGGTCAGCCCGAGGGCGGCCAGAATCACGGCCGCCAGGATCAGGATCGCCGGACGAAATGCGGGGGTTGTTTTCATGGGAAACTCCTGGAAGTCAACTTAAACCGAACGCCCGGAAAATTCAAGTCGGAAAACCAACTCGAAGGTCAGCCTTTCAAGACCTCCGACGCGCGAAGGTAATACTTTAAAACATACTTTTCCTGGAGGGCAAAGGACCAATGAACGTCCCGGATGTGCGCGGCCGCCTCATCTTTTTCCCCGGATTTGATCAGGCCGAGAAACGCGGCATGTTCCCCGATCGAGGTCTGCTCCCATTCCTTGACGAACCCCTGCTGGCGCGGGAAATCATACAACCGCCGCTTCAGGTTGTTGATGATTTTCAAAAGATTCTCGTTTCCGCATCGGGAGAGAAAAACGTCGTGAAAGGCGAGGTTTCTTTCGTAATAGAGGTCGAAATTGTCCCGCTCGATGGCTTCCTTCATCTCGACGTTGAGCCGGCCCATGTTCTCGAGATCGGCCTCCCCGAGGAGGTCGAACGATTGAAGCAGGGCCGTGCTTTCCAGCGCCCCGATGATTTCGTAGTAGTTCTTGATGTCCTCCGGGCGGAGGACATTGACCACGACCTTCCGCCGCGGGAGGATGGTGACGAAGTCTTCCATCTCCAATTGAAGGAGCGCGTCCCGGAGCGGCGTTTTACTCACGCCCAAACGGACGGAGGTTTCCTCCATGTCGATGACGGACCCGGGAAGAATCTCGCCCCGGCGCATCGCGTCACGTAAAAATTCATAGACTTGTTCCTTCAAAGATTTGATGTTGAGCAACGGTTTCGCTTTCAATCGCCCGCTCCCTCTTTTTTGACGATCTCCATGGATTTAATACCGATAAATTATAAAATCTTTCACCCGAAAGTCAATCCACGTCCGAAACCGGGGCTCGCGATTTGAGAGCGTCCAGTTTTTTCCGAAGGTCCGGTTGGTCGGAGTTCAAGCCCAATGAACGCTCCCAGGCGGCCCGGGCGTCGGCCGGGCGGTTCAGTCCGAGATATCCGTCCCCCAACAGGTTCAGGAGGACGGGGTTGACCCCGAACCGGGCCATCGCCCGGTCCAGGACATCGACGGCCCCGGCGAAATCTTCGGCCTTCAAACGCGATTCCGCGGCCAAAATCCAGATTTCATATACCGCCTCCGCCCCTTCGGAAAGAAAAGGATTGAGGAGGGAAGCGGCGGCCGGATATTCCCCGGCTTGAAAATAAACCCGGGCCAGGGCCAGGATGTTATCAGGAAGGGTCAGACCCTCGGCGTTCGCTTTTTCCAACAGAACCCGCGCCTCGGCCGGCCGGCCGGCGGCCTCGAATTGCCGGCCCAGGATCCCGTCATAGGAGGGATCCCCACCGTCCGGCATCAACTTCGCGCGGATCCACGGCCGGGGGACCGTTTCCAGAGGGGTCAGGGCGAACTCTTCGCCGGACGCGGCGATTTCCCGCCCGTCGACGAGAAGGCGGATCTTCACGGTGTAGAGGGCCGGCGCCAAATCGTCCGCGGGAATCGATTCGACGACGAACGGAAGGTCCGGACAGCCGGAAAGATCCCGCTCCCAATCCTTGACCGGGGCGGCATCCCGGGTGATTTCGAACCGGAGACGGGCTTTCCGGAGGGAGGTTTCATCGAGACCGAGGGCCTGGAAGGCCAGGACGATCTGATCCGACTTGGTGAGCGTCCGGTTCGGCTGAAAATAGACCAGCGTCGCGCCGAACCGAAACGGCTTGAGGTTGTGCCGCTCCGGATCGGCCGGCTGGGTCCGGTATCCGAGAAGAGGCGCCGTGATCCCGATTCCGGAATCGGGGCCGGGGACGACGACCGTCCGCTCGAACGAACAGAATTCCTTGGACGCTTCGTTCTTGAGGAGAATGGAAACCTTGTAGGTCCCGGGGATCAAGGGGAAAAGATCCTGGACCATGAACGGCATCCGTCCCAACTCGTTTTTCTGCGATTCGTCCATTCGGACGCCGACCGTTTTTTCGAATTGATAAACGGGCCGGCCGTCGGCGGAGGAAACGGAGCCGTTGAGGCGGAGCATGGTGGCGTATTCGAGCCCGACGGAGGCGATGGAAAGCCGCGCCGGTTCGATCGCGTAGTGAACGAAATAAAGCCCGGAAGGATCGCGAAGCACGATCATCGAGCCGTCACTGTCCAGGTAATTCGTGCTGTATTCGACTTCGACGATGTCCTTGTATTCTAGGAACTTGGCCGCGTATTTGTCGTCGACCCGGTCGGCGGCCGACGTCTCGATTTTTTGGAGGAGGATGTCCGAAGTCATCAAGGGACGCCCGGAAGCGCCATAGGTTTCCCCGGGAATCAGCGACATCGAGGCGCTGGCCAGATTGAAGTCGATTTCCTGGAGGTTCTTGTAGGCTTTCTCGTAATCCCGGGGATCCCCTCGATAGTCCTGAAGAATCGCCATCGGCCCATCCTGGGTTGGGCTGTAGAGTTTGAAGTCTCCGACGGATCCTTCCTGGAAAAAGACCAGGTTGAACCCGGGAGGCAGTCCCAGCATCTTAGTTTCGTCCTTTTCCTGGTAAAACCAGACTTCGGTATCGTAGATTCCGGTTTTCCCGTAATAGTGAGCGATGTCGTTCGGTTCCCCGAGGATGATATACATGCGGCCGCGGTCGGTTTTCCAGCCGGGTTTCGGCACCGTCCGCCCGTAATATTTATTGGCATATGCGAGGCGGCGTTCATGTTCGATCTTGAACTCGTTTTCGGGGGTCACCGGGACAGGGTCGCGACGCTTCCAGAACGTTTCGATGAAAAGATCGCGTTCCCGGTCCGATTGGAGCTTGAGGAAAACATCCCGTTCTAGGGACGAGATGATATACACAACCTCCTCGTCCAGCCATTTTTGATATACCGCGGGAAGCTTCGTTTTCAGGGGGGAAGCGGCCCCGGCTACACCGAAGATAAAACAAACGGCCAGAACGGCCGCCGCGACAGATATGAATACGGATTTCTGATACATTAAATTTCGCTTTCAGGGCTTATTTTACTACAAAATCCGATCTTTTGCCCGAAATGAATCCGCCGCCGGCAATCGGGAAATCACTTCTTCCGGCGAAAGTCCGAACTCCCGTTTTCAACCTCGAAATAGTCGACGTTTTCCCGGGCGATGATGTCGATTGGCATCATGATCGTTTGCTCGACCGCTTCGTTGAGGACGACGCGGCGGAACAGGGCTTGAATTCCCAGGAAACCCTGACGTTCCGGTCTCTGGCTGATGAGAAAATCAATCGCCCCCTCCCGCAGGAGACGGACGTTTTCATCCACCAGGTCATAGCCGATCACGTGAACGCGACGCTCGGTGTTTCGCTTCCGAAGAAATTCGGCGATCTGATGCGTACTGGCGTTCGTGACGAAAACGCCCCGGAGTCCCTCCCGGCCGACAATCCGGGAAAAAACCCGGTTGCGGGCCTCGGCCCCCCAATGGGTGTTGATTTCAAACACCTCGACGTTATGTCCGCAACCGGATTGACGGCAATAAGAAACGAATCCGCGGACGCGATCGTCGATATGGTAATCCTCCGGCAGGACCCGGAGAACGGCCAGGGTTCCCGGCTGCGGCACGAGGAGATGCATCAGACGGGCGGAAAGTATTCCGGATTGGAAGGCGTCCTGGCCGATATAGGAGACATAGTCGGCCTTGGGGATGAACGAATCAAACAATACGTAGGGCAGGGCCGGAGGAAGGCCGGCTAAAAAGTCCTCGAATATCCGCGACAGAACCGGGGCGATCAGAAGACCGTCGAGGCCGGCCTGCATCACGTCGTTCCGGACCCGGGCCACCGAAGACACCGAGTACTTGTCGTAATAAAAAAACCGAATCTCGACCCTCTGCGTCTTCAGCTCGCGGCCGGCCCGGACGACGCCGGCCGTGGGCAGGGCCCAGTACAGGCCGTCCTGGGCCGGTTTGGGCATGACCACCCCGAACACGAACACTCGCCCGAGGCGAAGGTGTTTGGCGAAAATGTTCGGCTTGTAGCCGATTTCCTCGATGATCCGGCGGACGCTTTCCTCGGTCTTGGCGGAAACCCGGCCGCGGCCGTGAATGACCCGGTCGATGGTTCCGATCGAAACATTCGCCCGGCGGGCAATCTCTTTGATTGTGGACATTACGCAGTTTTATATTCATATCCCCGGCTTATGTCAATAATTTTATTTATTTTACGTATTTTTAGTATATTAGGATGATTTGGGAATTAAAAAGACCATGCGTTAACGAAAACGCACCGCCCGGCGTCCTCACCTGCGTGCTATCCGGTTTTGCCGATGAAGCAAAATATTTCTTGACAAAAAAATATTCACGCACAAAAATCCTTTATAGATGGAAAAATATTTTTCTGTCAATTTTTTTTTTGCGGTGGTTTCTTCGTCCAAAGAAACGAATCATTCATCAAGGAGGAAGCGAATGAGGAAAAAAACGATGGTGCTGTGTCTGACGATTTTGCTGGTCGGTAGCATGTCTTTCGCCCAGGCGAAAAAAAGGCCGATCGACAAGGGCAGTTTCAACGTGGCCGGCGCGGTGAGCTTCTCCAGTTCGAGTGGGGAATTCTACGGGGATGAGGCCATCAGCAGTTTCAGCCTGATGCCGAGCGCCCGCTATTTCGTAATCGACGGTCTGGCCGTAGGCCTGGACCTTCTTTTGCAAACCGATTCCGATGGAAATGACACCGAAACGACGTTCGGCCTCGGGCCTGCCGTCGCCTACATGTTTGACGTGAATAGTCCCAGCATATATCCTTACGTCGGAGTCGGCGTTGCCTTCGGCAGCCATTCGGCGTCCTGGAGCAGGTATTCGACCACCGCCTTAATATTCAAATTAGGCGGCGGAGTGGCTTTCATGGTGAAACGTAATTTGGCCTTGCTCGCGGAATTGGGGTATTCCATTGAATCTTACAAGTACGAACTCTGGGATAAGGCGGAAAGCGGAGGAACGTTCTCCGTTTCCCTGGGGTTGTCCGCTTTTATCTATTGAAGCGGAGCGCGATTCTTTTCCCTTCCAGGAGGGCTTTCCGACCGAAGAAGTCTGTTGAGTCTTCTCCAAAAACATCCTCGATTTCCACCCAAGATTGAGGAGGGGGAGTCGGCAGCCTTCGGAGGAAATTCCGTAACGGAGTTTTATTTTTCCTCCCGATTCCCATAAGATAGGGTCCGGGAGGACATCCGAATGATCGAACTGAATGATGTTTCCAAAAGCTACAACAACGGCCGGGTGAAAGCCGTCGACGCCCTCACCTTGACCGTCCGGCCGGGCGAGATCTTCGGGTTCCTCGGGCCCAACGGAGCGGGCAAGACGACGACGATCAAACTGATCGTCGGCCTGCTCCGGCCCGACGCGGGGACGATCCGCGTCGACGGGATCGACAACCAAAAGGAACCCGTCGCCGCCAAGGCGGTGACGACCTACGTTCCCGATACGCCGGCGATCTACGAGCGGCTCACCGGGCTGGAGTATTTGAACTTCATCGGCGACGTCTACGGCGTGCCGAAAGCCGATCGTCTCCGGCGCATAGAAAAATGGCTGGACATTTTCGAATTGGCCGGAGCGGTCTCAAGCCCGATTCAAAGCTACTCCCACGGCATGAAACAAAAGATCGTCCTGATCGCCGCCCTGCTTCCCGCCCCGCGGGTAATGGTCCTGGACGAACCGATGGTCGGCCTGGACCCCCGTTCCGCCCATCACATGAAGGAGATGATGCGGACCCATTGCGACGGCGGCGGGACCCTCTTTTTCTCAACCCACATCATGGAGGTCGCCGAGAAACTCTGCGACCGCATCGGCATCATCCACAACGGGAGGCTCATCGCCCACGGAACCCTGGAGGAACTGCGGGCCCGCGACCGGGAGGACCAGTCTCTGGAAAAAATCTTCCTGGAACTCACCGAACGATGACCAAATTTTTCCGTCTCGTCCGCGTCGGCCTCCGGGTCAATTTCGGCCTTTCCCTTTTCCGGCCAAAACACTTGCTCGAAAACAAACGCGACATCTGGCTTATCCCATTGATTTTGATAGGTATAGCAGGCCTGTTCCCCGTTCTTCTCTATTACCTCAAGGGCATCCGCTTCATGTACCGCCTCCTGGCCCCCCTCGGGCAACAGGCCGCGCTTCTCACGTTTGCGATCCTGATGGGCCAGTTTCTGATTCTCGTTTTCGGCTTCTATTACGTCCTCTCGGCCTTTTATTTTTCCCGCGACCTGGACCTTCTCATTCCCCTGCCTGTCACCCCGGTCCAGGTTCTTCTTTCGAAATTCACGGTCGTCGTCGTCAACGAATACCTGACAGCCTCGCCGATCGTCGTCCCCATGCTGATCGCCTACGGGATCCATTCCCGGGCCGGATTCAGGTATTGGGTCACGGCGGTCTTCGTCTATCTTCTCCTCCCGGTCATTCCCCTGGCCATCGTTTCCCTCCTCGTCGTCGGGATGATGCGCTTCGTCAATTTCAGCCGAAAAAAAGACGCCTTGATCATCATCGGAAGCCTCGTCCTAATGACGGGGGCGCTCGGCCTGCAGTTCTGGTTGCGCCGGATGCCGGACGCGGGTCCCGGCCGGCAGGTTCTCATCCAATTTTTCAACGAGGGCGGTTTCGTCCAGAAAATCGGGGCCAAGTTCCCCCCGAGCATCTGGGCGACCCGGGCGCTCGCGCCGGAGACGGCCGGTTCGGAATTTGTTCATTTCCTGCTGTTCGCCGGAGTGTCCGCCCTGTTGTTCGGGGCGCTCTTTTTCGCGGCCCGGGCATTTTTCTACCGGGGACTTATCGGTCTCGGCGAAGTCGCCGCCCGAAGACGGCGCCTGTCCCGGGAGCGATTGTCCGCCCATATCTCCTCCGGGCACAGGCCCATCCGGGCGATCTTTCTCCGTGAACTGCGGATCATGAACCGGACCCCGATTTTTCTCCTCAACGGCGTTCTCTCCGTCATCCTGATTCCGATCATCTTCATTTTGTTCGCCAAGGCCGGCGGCGGGAAATCGGGGAGCGACTCCTACCGGATCATCCTTCTTCTCGCGTCGTCGAACTCCGCCGCGGTGATCCTCGGCTCGGCCCTGTTCATGACAATCTGCGGCTGCCTGAACGGCACGGCCTCCTCGGCCTTTTCCCGGGAAGGCGCCCAGTTCTGGATGTCCAAGGTCATCCCGACTCCCCCGGCCGATCAGGTCAAGGCCAAGTTTCTCCACTCCTTCGCCGTCGCCTTCCTGGGAATTCTGGCCGCGGCCGTCGTCGCGGTCGCCGCGATTCAGGCGGACATCGTTTTAGTCCTAATCTCCCTGCCGATCGCCATGGCCGCGGCGGCCGCCCTGACGGCCCTCGGAATGATCATCGACTTGCTTCGACCGCTTTTGAAATGGACGAATCCTCAAAAAGCCATCAAACAAAATTTAAACGTCCTGATCGCGTTTTTCGCCGCCGCCGGGATCCTGGTCGGTTTGACGATCGCGGTGACCGCCCTTCTTAAGCGGGGAATCCGCGGGGAACTGGTCATCAGCGGCCTCGCCCTTTTTCTGTTCGTCCTGGCCGGATTAAGCTTCGCGTTTCTGTTGAAGATCGCCGCCCGGCGCTATCGGGAGATCGAGACGTAATCCTTTCTCCGTTCTCGTTATGGCCGAGACGACGGCCGCGCAGCCGGTCCCCTTATTTCATCGTAAATTCGGCGGAGGAGACGGCCTTCCCGCCGGTTCCCGGATCCCGGGGCCTCAAACTCGAGGGCGTAGCGGCCGGGCAAAAGCTCTCCCGTCGCGACTTCTGTAAGATAACGGGCTCTATAACGAATAGTGTGGTGGATTTTGGGGGATATGCGTCAAACGGGTGAAAAAAAAGGGGAGGGGCCTGGCCCCTCCCCTTCGATGAAACTAGATCAGAAAGTTATGCGGGTCGATAGCCGGAAGGACCGGAGGCCCGTCACGGACATAATCTTGTTGTAAGAGTAGGAGGGAACACGGGTTCCGGAGGAGGTGTTCTCGTCAGCCGGATACCAGACGCCGCCCGGGTTCAGGCCGACGTTCACGTATTTATTGCCCAGCAGGTTGAAGACATCGGCGAAGACGGAGACCGTGCCGAAGCCGAACCTGAACTCCTTCTCCAGGCGGAAGTCGACGTTGTCCCAGGAAGCCCGGCGGTGCGTGCCGTTGGGTTCCAACATGACGCCTATTCCGTTATACCAGGTTGCGCAATTGTGGGCCACGAGCCACGAGTCCGGGGCGACGATGGCCACGTCCATGGTTTTATCCCAGAAGTTACCGCCGTAATTGAGCGGGCCGCCCTCATCGTGGCGATAGATGAAGGAGCCGACAAACTCCAGCGGCATCTTGAACGTGCCGTAGACCTTGACGGCCAGCGGAATGTCGTTGATGTCGGCGCCCCAGCCGTTGACGGCGTAGTTCGGGTCGTAGGGGGTGATGCTCTTCGAACTCGAGTAGTTGATGGAGCCGCCCAAGGCCCAACCGTTGGCGTAGCGCTTGTCGAAAGCCAACTCGATGCCGTTGTACTGGCGCTTGGAATAGGGGTTGCTTGCCTGCCGCCACCAGACCATGTGTTCCGGGAGATTATTCGTTAAGTAGTAGATGGTGACTGTCCTTTCCGGCCAGTCGCCGACCGCGGGCACGGTAGTGGTGAAAGGCACCCAGAAGCCGGCGGGCGCGTCCTGCAGCGAAGTCAAGTACTTCCCGGTGTCAGGGTCCCACCACGAATCCCAGTGGTCTCTGCGGCCCACATTGTTGACATACTGCAGCCTGACCGAGAAGTTCTGGGCCAACTCGTGGGAGAGGGAGATGACGAGCTCGCTGTTGTACGGGGGCTTCAGCTGGTATGGATCGCCCTTGCCGGCGACCTGCAGGCGCAGGAGATTCACATCTTCGGGGGTGAACTCCCCCCAGTCGGTGGTCGGGTAATAGGTGTCGATGCCCGGGTCGTCGGCGACGCCGTTGCCGTTGTTGTCCCACCAGTTGTAGTTGTAGTTCGCCTGGATGTTGGACTGCGCGGCGCAGAACCACATGACCGGCATGGCTTCGAAGTAACGGCCCCAGGAGACCTTGAGCGCGGTTTTGCCGTCGCCAAAGAGGTCATAGCTGACGCCGAGGCGCGGGGAGATGGTCTTGGCGTCCATGGTATTTTTTATGGGATCCCACGTATTCGCCGCGTAGGGGTTGTAGCCGAGGTGTTCGGCCATCGCCGCGCCCACCTTGTAGGCCAGGCCACTCGGGTCGGTGCCGGTGGAGCTGCCGCCGCCGAACCAGCCCCGGTACCAGTCGAAGCGGAGACCGAGGTTGATGGTCAGGCGGTTTTTCAGTATGGTGAAGGAATCCTGCAGGTAGCCGCTCAGGCGGCTGCCGGGCAGGTCCTTGGTGGAGTCGCCCTCGTTGGGGCCCATGTTGGACAGGGCGATCTGGCCGTCGCCATAGCCGTCGCCGGGGGTGCCGCGGTTTAAGTCCTGGGCGCGATTGGCATAGGGGTCGCCGTTGTAGTAGAACATGGTCAGCGGATTGCCGCGCGCGACGGTAAGGCGGTCGAACAAGTAAAGGAATTCGACGCCGGCGCCGATCTCGTGGTTGCCGCCCAGCACGTTGTCCATGAAGTGGGTCAAGCGGGCCGATACGGAGTCGCTGCGGCGGATCGTGTATTGTTCTTCGGTGTTCTTGGCGTTCCACGCGTAGCCGGTGTACCAATCAACGTAGCCGATGTTGTTCCGCGATTCCGGCTGGGAGACGAGGTTCCAGTCGAGGTTGTTGTAGGAGCCGTGGATGGCGACAATGGTGTTGGCCCCGAGTGTCCAGTTCAGTTCGCTGGCCAACGCCATGCTATTCGAAATAGATCTTGTGGTGGCGTCAAAGGCGTTGTAGTAACCAGCATCTTGGATGTTCTTGGAGAAGGCGCCGTTGAACATGACGAAGAGGCGCATGTCCTTGTTGATCTGGGTGGTCAGCTTGAGGAACGGCGCCCAGGTTTTGGAGGGATTGGTGTAGGCCCCGTACTGCTTGCCATTCAGGATGACCGGATCGAAGGTGAGTGAATACTCGTTCTGGCGAAAGTCGAGCGTGCCGAAGAACCAGAGCTTGTCCTTGAGGATCGGGCCGCCGAGCGAGGCCGAGGCGTCCACGTCATACTGGGCGAAGCCCGGTTTGGACTTCTGCATGGAGGCGAACTCTTCGTCCGTGAACAGCATCTGGTTGAGGCCCTTGGCGGTGTAATAGGTCTGGGCCTGGCCGTGGAACTGGTTGCCGCCCGCCTTGGTGACCACCGAGATGAACGAGCCGCCGTTGGCGCCGACCTGGGCCGGCAGGCCGCCGGTGGAGATCTCGATCTCCTCCACGCTTTCATACTGCGGACCGATCTGCATGCCGCCGGTGGTGGGGCTCTCGCCGTTGACGCCGTCGATCTCGTAGGCTGTGGAGCCGGAGTTGGCGCCGTGGATGCTGCCGGAGTAGGCGGCGATGTTGCCGGCGGCACCGGCAGTGATGGTGAACAGTCTGGCGACGTCTCGGGCGAGAGGCAGGTTGCGTAGCAACTCGGTGGAAACGACGCTGCCGATCTTGTTGGACTGCAGGTCGACCACCGGCGGCGTGCCGGTGACCGTGATCTCTTCTTCCAGCTTGGTCATTTCGGTGGCCAGGTTCACGGTGTAGGTCTGACCGGTCTCCACCTTGATGTCGGGGCGATGCACCGTCTTGAAGCCACTCAGCTGGACCGTGACCGTGTAGGTCCCCGGAGGCAGGTTGAGCAGACGGTAGAACCCTTCTTCAGTGGTGACGGACGTAACCGCGCCAATCATCGCAGGGCTCTTGGCGGACACGGTCACGCCGGGCAGACCGACGCCATCCCTGTCGGTGACCGCGCCCTTGATGACGCCGTTCTGCCTGGTGACCTGGGCGGCCAGGAACGGAACCATCAGCAGGCACAAAAAGACGACTATCAAATTTCTTTTCAAACTCATAGGTCCTCCTTTTCCTTTCTCTTTTTACGTTCCGAAAGCCGAGGGGAATTCACTTGTCCATGAGGAATGATTCTCACCTCCCCATTGTTTGGAGAATGAACGGACGCGGGATGATGGAGCGGGCGGCCGCCGACCGAATGATCGAGCCGAAAGTCTCTAATCATGTTTGCGTGTACGTACACGCATTACTATAGCCACGGAATTCCTTTTGTCAAGAGAAATATTTCGCGCCTATTTTTCCGATAATACCGATCGGGACTTTCTCGGCGGCCGGTTCCGTTCGGCGAAAAAACAGCCCCGCGGCGGTCGGGATCCGCGGCCGGCCGCGGTTTAGCGCGCTTTCCCGGCCCTCGGACGCTCCCACATCATTATCCGATCCTCCGGAGCGCGCAATCCTTTCCCTCCCCGCCGGGGAATTTTTCGGGCGTTTTCATCAGTGTCGGAACCGGCCGGATGAGATGAAAACGGCGTTTATTTTCCTTTTTTTGTGTTATCGTACACAGCGTATCCGGAATGAATATGAATCCGGGACCGTGTCCGCGTCAACCGTTGGATAAAACGGTAATTATTTTTTTTGATTTTATGTTATCGTAGATAAGGTCCCTGGGAGACAGGGCCTTGGCCCATCGAAGGCGAACCGTCCAATAACGGAGAGCGGGCGGCCGCCTTGGGTAAGACCGTGGGAAAACGAGGATCATCATGAACAATAAGAACGTTCACGCTACCCGGGCCGCTCTGGCCGGAATCCTGACCTGTATCGTCATGGCCGTCTCTTTTGTCGCCTTGTCCGCTCAGGAAAACCTCGGACGCGGACGGATCGGCGGCCAGGTCACGGACGAAGCCGGAACCCCCCTCGAAGGCGTCCGGATCGTCGCCTCCAGCTCCCAGGGCAGCGCCAAGCTCGAGGCCGTCACCGACAAGAAAGGGCGTTTCTCCATCATCGGCCTGGGAACCGGAGTATGGCGCATTTCGGCCCACAAAGAAGGATACGACGATCTCATCAACGACATTGAAGTCTTCCAGCTCAAAACCAATCCCCCGCTCAGCCTGGTCATGAAAAAAACTTTGATGTCGATTGATGCCGAGATCGGCCTTCCCCTGATCGATCAGGGAAACGCGGCGATGGAGCAGGGAAAATTCGACGAAGCCCTCGTCTTATACCGGGAATTTCAGGCGAAATCTCCCGACGTCTACGGCATCCGGGTTAATATCGCCGCGGCCATCCTTAAAAAAGGAGACCCGGACTGCGCCGAAGCCGAGTATAAAGGCGTCCTGGAGGATGTCCTCCGGGTTCACGGGGAATACGCAAAAGACAAGATCGTTTCCGTCCGGGCCTTGTCCGGTCTCGGCGAACTGGCCTTCCGGCGGGGCGATCTGGAGGCCGGCCGGAAGTATTTCACCGAGGCGCTCGCCGTCTCTCCGGAAGATTCGACCGCGGCCTACAACGTCGGTGAAATCATGTTCTCCAACCAAAATATCGACGAAGCCATCCGTTTCTTCGAGATGGCCGTTTCGATCAAAAAAGACTGGCCGAAACCCTACCTCAAGCTCGGCTACGTCTACCTCAACAAGGGGGAATACGACAAGTCGATCGAGAACTTCGAAAAGTTCATCGCCCTCGACCCCGATAACCCCGAAGTTCCGAAGGTCAAAGGCATGATCGACGCGATCGAAAAAATGAAAAAGTGACGCGGGAAGGGCTCAGGCCTTCCTTCCGATCCGAGGAGACGTCCCCTTCTAACGGATGATCTTATAAATTTCGCGCCAGGAGACAACCCGCAGAGACGAGCCGACCGGCTGTTCCAGCCGTTCGATCGTGGAATCGTATTCCTGGATGTAGACTTCTTTCTTGGACGAGGACCCGCCGCCGGATTGAAGTTCCCCGACCGTGACGGCTTTCCGGGCTTTGCTGGCCAACTGGAGGCTTTCGATCGCAGACCCGCTCGCCGATTTGAGGGCTGAGGAGCCGATGACGCTCCCGGCCACCGTCTGGACGAAACGGGCATACAGCCGGCCTTGTTGAGCGAGGTTCAGGCAGGGGTTGACGTTTTCGATGCTCCCCATCAAGGAGCTGAAATAGACGATTTTGTCTGAAATAACGGGATCGGACCAGATTTTCCACGGCGTTTCCGAGGTACCACTCCACGGACGCCGAGGATCCCGTGTCCTTCATGGCGATGAAGGCGTACGAACGGTCAGCCGGGGCGTTGTCGTCGCCGCCCGTTCCGAAGGAAATTCCCAGGGGGAGACCGCCCGATGAGGGATCGGGATAAATCGCGGGCTTCGTGATAATCGGATAATACACCCGGTCGGTGTAGATCGTCTGCAGTGTCCAATTGCTCGTATTCGAGCTCGTCAGGGGCAGCCGATAAAAGCGGCCGTCCAGGTCGCCGAAATAAACATATTCCGTCCGCCCGTCCCGGTTAGTGTCGACCGCGGCCGGGGAGCCGGGGACCGTGACCTGGATGTTCGTATACGGGTGCGGACACTTGCTGCTCAGGCTCGTGTTGACGTCCGTAGTAACCGTGAGCGTCTTGAGAATCGCTCCGGTATCCAGGCGGATGATATAGAAACGATTCCCGACCGTCCGGGTCGTGTCGTTGTCGTACCCCGAACCCACGAAAGCGACCCAATAGTATGTCGAACTCGAAAGGACCTGGCCGAAGGCCGGAACCGACCAGGTTTCGCCCATCGTAGTGGAGTCCTTCGCTTCCCACAGAACCAGGGGGTTCGTCGGGTCGGTAACGTCGAGGGCGAAATAGTAGTTCAATCCGCCCGCGACCGTGCTGCCTTTCCCCGCGCCCTGGCCGCACATCAGGACGGTCCGCCAGTTCCCTCCGAAATAAACGTCGCCCACGGTCGGCGTCCCGTCGACGAAATAATCATGAGCGTAATACCGAACGTGCGCCGCGCTGTCCCAGGCGGACATGTTCTTGATCTTGGGCAGAAGATTGTACGGGATGAAGCCCCAAAGTTCCGCGCCGGTGCTCAGGTCAAAACAATGGAGCATGCCGTCGTTGGCCCCGACGAAAATGACGGGTGTCCGGCCGGCGTTGGCGGTCACGAACGCGGCATAGGAGGACCCCAAAGCCGTGGAATCCCCGGAGGGCGGGCCCATCAGGACCGGGCTGGAATGGAGGATGTCCCCCAGTTTCCAGGTGCGGTTTTCCCCGCGGATGAAACGGATCAGGCCTGCGTTGTCGCCGTTCGAGTCGTTCAGGAGCGTTTTGAGGGTGTTGACGTTGGCTTCGGTAAAGTCGACCCTTTGATAGGGCGAGGTGCTGTTGGCCCGATACCCCGCGTAGATCGTTCGGTTGCTTTGGCTTCGCGAGGCCAGCAACTGCCCGGCATCCCAGAGGATGGAGCCCCCGGCCGTCACGTTGCGCCCCGTCGGGCTGAGGGGATCGGCCGTGGAGATCGTCTGAATCGTCGATCCGCCCGTGCTCGCCAGAGCGATGCCGGTAACGTCGTACGCCCGGAGCTGGCCTTCGTACCCCGGGAACATGAACGAGGCCGAGATGATCAGCTTCCGCCGCGTTCCCGAGATGATGGCCGCGGCCGCGGCCGAAGACCGCGAATATTCCCGGCGCTCGACATAGACGTACTCGATCCGGATCGCATCCACGGACGGCGTTTCGTAGGAGGCTTGATCGAATCCGGCGATCTCGTCGTCGGTGGCGGACAGCATGCCTTCCAGCGCAGTTTGGATCCGAAGGTGTGGAAATCATGCCAGGGTTGGTTGACGACGTTGGTGATGCCGGAACCCGTGTATTCGGCGTAATATTCCCAACTTTTTCCGTCGTCGTTCGACAGATAATAAGCAGCCTTAAGTCCGGTCGACGAGGATCCGATCACGGTTTGGTCGATCCCCGTCAGCCGGGCTCGGGTGATGGCATACTGAGCGCCCAACAAGGCCGGCGTCAGATTCGTCGATAGGCCTATTCCGGAGAGATTGAAGACGTCGGCGAGCGAGTTGACGAAGATATAATAGTATTCGCTGTCGTTGCCGTCGGCGATAAAAAAATCGAGATCGCCGTCATTGTCGAAGTCCAACACCGCCCCGATGTCGAAATCGGCCACCGCGGGGGACTTGGTCGGCCCGTCGAATATCAGCGTGACGACGAAATTGCCGGTTCCGTCGTTTTTAAAGTAATAACACTTGCCGCCGTAACCGCTGCCGCTGGAGGGGTAGTTCCAGTTGTCCGTCCCGACGATGAGGTCCTGATCCCCGTCGCGGTCGAAGTCGGCGACCAAGCTGACGGTGGCCGCGCCGTCGTACATGTTGTCGTGGATCCCCCCATCGGTATCGGTGAACTCGGCCGTGAGTTCATAATGACCCTGTCCATCCCCTTGATAATAATGCAGATCAGCAGTGCTGGCGCTTCCTGTGATAATATCCAATCCCGGAGTTTCGTCGAATTCGGCTATAGAAATCGTATTGACGCCGAGGGGGCCCCAACCCGTTTCGATGATCGGGGATTCTTCGAGGATGAAGGTTTGGGCGTTGACCGAACCGTTGTCGGTGTTCGTGATCTTGAAGACATTCCCTTCGCGATTTCCGACCACCAAATCGATATCGAGGTCGCCGTCGAGGTCGATCGAAACCATCGACGTGGCCGTCCAGGCTATGCCTTTCAAGGTGCTCGACCAAGCCGAGGTCAGGTCGGTCCGGACAAAACTCAAGACGCCGGTGTTGACGCCGTTGACGATGAGTCTATTCTCATAAAGCCAAATTCGTTTGATCGCGTTCGCGCCGGCGGTCGTCGAGACGATGCACAAAAAATCAAAATCGCCGTCGCCGTCGTAATCGCCCGACGTGATCCCGTTATGTCCTTCACCGTCGATCGCCGCCCCGCCTACGCCCTTGGTCGGCCAGCCGCTCGCGTCGCCGGCCGATCCGTCGATCCATTGGGTGATTTTGAACGTTCCGACGGTGCCGGCACTTCCCATGTTTTTGACGAAGGCTAAAACATTGGAGTAGGAACTACTGGTCCCGATATAATCCGGCCAACCGTCCAAATCGAAGTCGTTGGCCGTCAAGGCGTTGACCCAGGCGGGAACATAGGTCGGATTGCTGATCATGAAATTCGCCCCGACTTTGTTCATGGTCATGATGCCCCGGGGGTTGGAGGCATCGTTGTACCAGAACTTCGCCGAACTCGCGGTAAGGTCGAGGTTGGTCCCGTCGCTGAACGTTTCGGAAACCGAGGCCGTGTTTTCCGTGCACGACTGGGCCCGGACGACCGGACCGCCGGCCAGAACGAAAAGGGCGAGGATGGTCCCCACAAAGGCTGTTTTGATCACTGGGTATCGCATGATCCTTTATCCCCCGGCGACATATTGCAGGACAATCTCCAATCGGGTCGACGCCAGAATTCGCGTCCCGGACCGGACTACTCCGATCACGACCAGAAGCACGTCGTTGGGATCGGCGGCGCCGCCGGCCGCTTCGTCGTTGATGAGAAACGCCGTGTACGCGAGTCGGGTATCGGTCGCGCCGCTTTCGTTCGTGGCAAAGGTCTGCTGGAAGGCGAGGAGCGGCGCGTAATTGGCCGTGCCGTCTTTTTCGGGATCCAGGGCCAGGAGAATTTCCTCGTCCGTCATCCGGCGAAAATAGGAGGGATTGACCGCTCCGGAGATGAACGGCAGGGCGATATTGGACGGCTGGGTCAGGTAATGGCCGTCGAAATTCAACCAAGTTCCGCCGCTGAAATAACCCTTGATCAGCGAATGAACCGTGTTGAATCCCGCTTCCGCGGCGTTGAAGGCCTCTTCCTGGGACCTCAACCCGCCCGACATTTTCGGCCCCATCGAGGTCAGCGTCAGCAGGGACACCCCCAGGGCCGCCAGACCGGCCACCAGGATGATGACGATGAACAGCCCCGCCCCCCGTTCCCTTTTTCGCGCCGTTACAACGTTCATCTCAAACCCGTGTTGAAGAGGTTCACGGAAAGATTCCGGATATTCGCGGTGGATTCCAGAAGAAAGCGCTTCCGCCAATCGGGGGTCGCGGCGGCGGTGTTGGCCACTGCCGGGCGGCCGTAAAGACCGGCCGAAGTCCCGGCGTTATGGCCGACGGAGGCAAAGGGATTCGGCGTCCGCCCGAGGATCATGATCCGGATCTGGCGGATCCGGCCGATCTGGGCCCGCGTCCAGCTCGAGTTCCAATTCGTAAACCCGTCCAGGAGACCCTGGGAATCCACGTCGAAATCGCCGTTGTATTGAAACTGGATCGTTTCGATGTTCTGGGCGATCGGGTAATAGACGCCGTTGAGGGTCATGTAAAGAACGCCCCCTTGACCGCCTCCAATATACCCGTTCGTTCCGGCGGTCAGGCCCGAGACGTTTCCCGTGACGTCGAGCCAGTATTCGCGCAAATCGCTGAACATGATCGCCCCGCCGACGAAGTCTTCACTCGAACAGATATCCGTAAGACCACCGGGCAGGTTGATCCCCGGAGCCTGGCCGGGGGAAAAATTGACGCTTTCGTTTGTCCCGTCGGTATTGTGGGTGACGTGCGTGATGACCCTTTCGCCCAAGCCGATGCACGACGAGCTCCCATTAGGGACGACCAGAGCAATCTTTCCGACATAAAAGTCGTCCGGATAGGGAAACTTCTCCAGGGAATAGTCGTCCATGGAAACTTTTATCGAAGATCCATTATAGCTCTGGATAGGCAGGACCAGGGGGTCTTCCATGTTCCCCAAAACTTTCAGCCGGTCGGGCGTTTCCGACGTCCCGGTCGACTCGTTATCGACGCCGTCGAGGGCGTACCCCGCCAGGGTTTCGGTCAGGCCGGTCCCGATCATGCGCACGTCCCGGGAAAGGAAATACATCGCCGCCCGGACATCGGTCTGGATTTCGATGAACTGCTGTTGATCGGCGGAAATTTTGTTGCTTCGGGAATATATCTGAAGCGCCCCCACGACCACGATGAGCATGACGGCGCTTCCGATCAGAAGCTCGATCAGGGTGAATCCCCGGGCGCGGGTCGGGAAGGAGGCCGGATGTCTCAACGTAGTTTCCTTCATCGGATTATGATGGAACTGAGGACGGCCCGGACGCGGTGGGAGGACGGTGCGGCGACCAGAGCGGTGGCCGTTTTCCCGACGGCCGTCGCCGGGAACACGAGAATCTTGACGGCGTAGCCGATTCCCCCGGTCGAAACCTGGGTGATCCGCCGGAAATCTACCGTTCCGTCGCCGTTCGGGTCGAGGTTTTGATCCGCGGACTCACCCCGCGCCGTCGAGGGAAACGTGCTCAATTCCGCCGCCGTCAGTGTCCGGAGATAATCGAGTTGTTGCTGGGCGAGAAACGTGGCATGGCTGATTTCCCCCGCCCGGGTGTTGTTGTTCACGCAGAGGAGAAACGCCTGGGCCAGTCCGAGCATGGCGATCCCGATGATGGAGATCCCGATCAAGGCCTCGATCAAGGAAAACCCCTTCGGGTTCTTCGCCGCCGGACGCCGTCCGAGTTTGACCATGGTTTATCCCGTTGTTCCCTTGATGAATTGCGTCGAACCGCTGGCATAGAAACGGATCGTGCGAAAGTTCGGCTGTCCCAACAAGGCGAGCCGCGAGGAGGAGAGGGAAATCCGGTTCTTGGTGCTGTCGAAACCCGAAACGAATCCGGTCGGGTCGAAAATCACGGACGAGTTCGAAGGCAGGGTGAGGGTGACCCCGAAATTCGTCGAGATTCGTTTCACCGTTTGTCCCTGTTTCAAAGTCCAGGTCCCGGCCGGCTTCTCCATTTCAATCCGGTACGTCCACCCCCCCGAGTCGGAGGCGAAGCGGACCCGGTGATTGTATTTGGTGTTGACGGCCTGCCACTTGGCCATTTGGAGAGTCGTCAGGATGTCGCGGCCGGCGTTTTCGAAGCCCCGTATCTCTAAGGCGTTCTTGACGCTCGGGTAGGAAACGACGGCCAGGATCCCGAAAATGGCCAGGACGACGAGCGCTTCAAGCAGGGTGAACCCGCCCTCCCGGGCAAGCCGGGCGCACCGATACGGCGGACCTTCACGTCTCGAATTCATGGCCGATCCATAGGAAGCCCTTTTTCAGCAACTCTCCGCTTCTTAATATAATCCAGCGGCGTTATATTTAGCAATCATCAAGATCGGTGAGGTCGGGGGTGATCTGAAGGCCTTGCGCGGCTAGTCTTTCCCGGCGAATCGCGGGCATCGCGGAAGGACGCTACCCCGGCATGTGATTCAGAAGCGTTGAATTTCCGGCCCGCCCATGCTATAAAACGGCGTATGGACGGGAATGACCGGACTCTGTTGATCGTCAACCCGGCCTCCGGCCGGGGACGAGGGCGGAAGGTTTTCGCCCGCATGGAGTCGTCGCTCCGTGAGGCCTTCCCGAAGATCGATGTCCGGTTTTCGGAATTCCCCGGTCACTCCTTTCAACTCGGGCGGGAGGCCGTCCGCGAACGATTCGGCAGGATCCTGTGCATCGGGGGAGACGGGACGCCTTTTGAAGTGATCAACGGGATGTATCTCCAGGGCCGGCCGGAGTTCCTCCCCGAGATTGGAATGATTCCGGCGGGAACGGGGAATTCGTTCCTCCGGGAGTTCGCGATCACGACGCCCGAAGAGGCACTCCATCGCATCTCGGCCGGCCGGCGGTTGAAAATCGATTTGATCGAATTCGAATACCAACTGAACGGACGGACGGAACGAAGATACTCCCTGAACCTAATCGGCGTCGGCCTGATCACCGACATTCTGAAACTGACCAACGAGTGGCTGAAATTCCTGCACTCGTTCGGCTACAGCCTGGCCGTCCTGATCCGGCTGGCCAGGGGAATGCGCAACAAGATCGACCTCGAAGCCGACGGCCGCTGCTGGAGCGTGTCCAACAGCGCGCTCGTCATCTCCAATTCCAAATATACCGGCGGGAAAATGAAGATCGCGCCCCACGCGGAAACGGCCGACGGGAAGGCCGACATGGTGGTCTTCCGGGACGTCAACCGGAGGGAGATGATCCGGATATTCAAGGGCGTTTTTTCCGGGGCCCACGCCGCCCATCCCAAGGTGGAAATGATCCAGGGCGTGAAAATGGCGGTCGTCGGAACTCCGGATCTCTCCGTCATGGCCGACGGGGAAGTCCTCGGGAAGACTCCCCTCCGGATCAAACTTTTACCCCAAGAGCTGACCATTCTCGGATGATCCGGGCCTTCGAAATCCTCCGATCGGTGTTCCTCTGGATGATCGCCTTTCCCTTGTTCGTCCTCGTCTGTCTCGTGATCCTGCTGGTCGCCCTTTTTTATCGCGGCCCCGGACTCGAAGCGGTCATCAAGGCCGGCTGTCGCGCGGTGTTGTTTTTCGCCGGCGTCCGGGTCCGTCTTCACGGGCGGGAGAACTTCGACCCGGGCCGCCGGTACCTGCTCATGATGAACCATATCAGCATCCTCGACCCCCTTGTTTTTTATGCCCGGTTTCCGGGCTTCGCCCGGACCATCGAAGAGGAAGGCCATTTCCGCTGGCCGGTCTACGGCTGGATGATCCGGAGAATCGGCCAGATCCCGATCGACCGGGTCAATGCCCGGAAAGCAAAGGCCAGCCTCGCCCGGGCGGCGGAATTCATCCGGGCCCGGAAGGATTTTTCGTTCATCGTTTTTCCCGAGGGAACGCGGACGCTCGACGGGAAACTCGGGCCCTTCAAGCGCGGCGGGTTCCTCCTGGCCCGCGAAGCAGGCTTGGACATTCTTCCGATCGTCCAGTCCGGCGCGTACCGAATCATGCGCAAAGGAAGTTTGTTGCTGCGCCCGGGCCGGATCGACTATTTCATCGAGCCCGCGATCGCCGCGTCCGGAGCGTCCAAGGAAGACCTGACCCGCTGGATGGACGGCGTCCGGGCCGTTTTCCTGAGACGTCTTGAGTGATTTTGCCTCATTCGGGGCGACGGCTCCGCGGCTTCGCCGGGTCAAGGCGTACCCCGCTCCTGAACCTCCAAGAACCCGTCCGTATTGACGGAAAAGGGGACTTGGAATAAATTGGGGGCGTTCAATTTTATCCCCGGAGGTTGATCATGTCTCCCACTCCCAAAACCGCGAAACTCGTTTCCGTCGATAAAAGCACACGCCTTCTCGTCGCCGGCGCGGGCGGGTTCATCGGCGGGTCGTTGTGCCGGTACTTCAAGGACAAGGGATTCACGAATATCCGGGGCGTGGATAAAAAGCCGCTTTCCGACTGGTATCAGAAGGTCCCGGGGGTCGAGTGCCTTTGCCTCGACCTGAGCCAGGAGAAGAATTGCCGCCGGGCCGTCGAAGGCGTCGACGAGGTCTACCAGCTCGCCGCCGACATGGGCGGCATGGGATTCATCGAGCGGTTCCGGATCGAATGCCTGCGGTCCGTCCTCATCAACACCCACATGATCGAGTCGGCCTGGCGGGCCGGGGTATCCCGTTATTTCTATTCCTCCTCGGCCTGCGTCTACAACACCGAGCTTCAGAAGAATCCCAAGATCACCGCCCTGAAGGAATCCGACGCCTACCCGGCGATGTCCGAACGCGGCTACGGCTGGGAAAAACTCATTTCCGAGATGTTCTGCCAGGAATACTGGGCCGAGCGCCGGTTCAAAACGTATATCGCCCGGTTCCACAACGTCTACGGCCCTTGGGGAACATGGGACGGCGGGCGGGAAAAGGCGCCCGCGGCCCTGTGCCGGAAAGTCATCCAGGCGATCGACAACGGGACCAGGGAGATCAAGATCTGGGGCGACGGCACTCGAACGCGGAGCTACCAGTATATCGACGACTGCGTCAAGGGGATCGACATGATCACCCACTGCGACGAATTGATCGCGACGCCCATCAATCTGGGCACGAGCGAACTCGTCAGCGTCAACGAACTCGTCTCGATCATCGAATCGATCGCCGGGGTCAAGATGAAACGGACGTACGACCTGACCGCGCCCCAGGGTGTCGGCGGCCGGAATTCCGACAACACGTTCATCAAAAAAGTCCTCGGCTGGGAGCCGCACATTCCGCTCAAGGTCGGCCTGGGAAAAACCTACCTCTGGATCAAGGAACAGGTCGAGCGGAAAAAAGCCGGGCTGAAAACCGTCGATTGATCCGTCCCCGATTATTCCGGCCGGTGATCGCCGCCGGCCGCGGTTCGGGGAACGGCGCCTACGCCGATCCACAGAACCGTTTTTTTATCGATCGAGCGAAACCCGATCAGTTGGAGTTTTGTCTCCGGGATATCGATGGTTTGGTCGAAGATGTCGCCGATAAATCCGCCCATCATCGAACCCGCGCCGGCGCTCCATCCGGCCGACATCGTGCCGCGGATTCTAATTAGGGGACGCCTCACTCGATCCGCTTGGCCGGGATGAGGCTGAAAATCGGATTCGCGGCCAACGAGACCAGCATCCCGATCGTCCCGGCTTCAGGAGAAGCCATACCCCGGAGATAAAGGAATAGACAGACCGCCAATCCGAGAACGGACGAGATGATCGCCCCGTTCCGGTTGACTTTCTTGCTGAGGATTCCCCAGACAAACGGCCCCAGGAACACCGACCCGATTGCTCCCCATGAAATCCCCAGAATCGAGACGATGGTCGCCGGACGGAAATAGGCCAAAACGACGGAGACGAAGACGAAGGCCGCGCTGAAGACGCGCATCAGCGTCATGAGAGTGCGGTCCGAAACCTGAGGATTGATGAATCCGGCGTAAAAATCCTTGGCCACCGCCGAACTTGAAATCAGGACGAGCGCCGCCAGCGTGGACATCGAGGCCGAGAGAATAAGCAGGAGAATGAGAATCGAGAGCCCCTCCGGGACAATCCGCGAGAGTAACTCAGGCATCAAGGCGTCGAAGTCGGGTTTACCGCCGGGGAAAACGGCGGGCACGGCCTCCGGCGACAGGAACAACCGGGCGACGCTCCCGGTAAAATAAGCAATCGTCGATAAGACGAGGGCGAACGCCGTCGAGACGATCATCCCGATCCGGATCGATCGTTTATCCTTGACCGCATAAAACTTTTGCACGAGTTGAGGCATTCCGAACGGAGCGACCGAGGTCAAAAAGACCAGGGAAAACAACGGCCAGAGCCCCGGCGGCCCGACCGCCGCCGTGAGTTTGGGATTGATCGCGTTCAAGCCCGTCGTCGCGGCCGCGATCCCTCCCGTTTTGGACAAGACTCCGATCAACATCACTCCGCCGCCGACCAGCATCAGGATGCCGAACATGACATCCATCATCGTCATCGACTTGTATCCGCCGAGGACGAGATAGACGGCCGTGAGCACGCCCATAAAAAGAAGGGCCGGGACATAATCCAATCCGAAATTCCGTTTGAAGAGAGTCGAAAGGCCGATAAACACGGCCGCCGAATACGGGATGAAAAAGACGAAAATCGAAACCGAAGCGAATAATTTCAGGAAGCGGCTGTCATACCGCCGCTCCAAATATTCGGCCATCGTCGCGATTTTGAGTTCCCCGGCCGTTTTCTTGATCCGGGCGCCCATGATCCACCACACGCCCAAGACCCCGAGGAAGGCGTTCCCGACGGCGATCCACAATCCGGAATAGCCGAATCCCCAGCCGATTTTCCCGGCGAAGCCGATAAACAGCACGGCCGAAAAATAGGCCGCGCCGTATGTGAACGCCGTCATCCACGGGCCGATGGCCCCGCCGCCGAGAAAAAAGTCATTAAAAGATCGGGTTTTCTTCCCCCGCGTTACGGCGATATAGAAAATGATCGAGACATATGCCGCCAGGGCTGCGATTTTTAAAATCATCTCGCCTCCTCCCGCTCGAATCGGAACCGCCCCGCCGCGGCCGATTCCTCAATATCGAAACAGCAATTCAAACCGGATCCAGGAATAAGGTTGCGCGCCGGCAAAATAATAATCCCCGGGCTGAAAATAATCCCAAACGAAATGCCCTTGAAGATTCTTGCTGATCTCATAATTCAGCCGGGCGTTGAACAATTCCCCGCGGCCCAGGCCCGCGCCGCTCAGAAAAGCGGACGGAAAGGTTTTTGCCGCCGCGCGAAGATGATGCCAGGTCAAATTGAGGTTGACGTTCTCGGCGAAGGCGAATCCGGCCGTCCCGTAGAGGGAAATGAAGTTCGTCCAAAACGCGGGTTTGCTTTCCCGGCCGAACAGGTAGATCAGGGACTCGCTCCACTTCGGCCAGCGGCTGAAGGCGGGGTCCCAACCCTCATAGCGGCCCGTCGTCGCCGGGTCGTCGCCGCTTAAATAAATCTCGCCGAGCGTCAGTCGGGCGGGCAGTGGAAATTTCGCCCCGGTTTTGTGATCCAGATGGAAATAGCCGCCGAGGCCCGTCCGGTTCCGGTTTCCCTCGGGACCGGGCAAATCCCGGAGTCTTCCGAATTGGAACGCGCCCTCGGTTGTCAATTCCAAATTTCCGGTCAACGGCGCGCGCACGCGGCCGCCGACGATGTTGATCTGCGACTCGGGGGATGTCTCGAACGCGCGGATGTTCTTGCGGAAAAGATAGCCTTCCGTATTCCATTTGCCGGCCATTCCCGTCCAGTACAATCCGAATCCCTCTTCGGGTTGCTCGACCATCTTCTGGCCCCAGTCGTTGATCACCGGAAGGAGCGTGTCGGATCGGGGCTGAAATACATAAAATCCGGTCAGGGTATTCGTTCCGTCTAAACTCCAATCGGCCCGGATTCCGTTGAAATACGCCGACCGGGAACCGTCCAAGGGACCGCCGTCCATGATCAGAAAGCCCTCGCCGAACTGCAGATCCTGCCGCCCGACGGTCAGGGTGAACGGTAGGCCGGCGGGTTTCGTCCATTTCGCGTTTAGGGAATCAAAAAAGATCTCGTGGCCGTCGAAATTCTTCTTGATCCGGGGATCGAATTTCGGGGCGAGATAATACCGGTTTTCATTCGTCAGGCGGACGGTTAGATCGAAGCCGGAAAAGATGCGCCATTGACCCTGGAGGCTCGTCCGAAAACGAACATACGCGCTGCTGTCGGCCACCGATTCGTTGAGACTCGTCACGTTATCCGCGGACTCCTGCCGAATACGTTCGGTGAAGGTGAAACGGAACGCGGGTGTTTTTTCGGACGTCGAAGATGCGGGCGGCGCGGCCTGTCCCGAAGAGGCCGCGGAAACGGACGCCGCGAGCCCGACGATGATTCCAAAAACAACGACCGTCTTCGTCTTCATTTTCTCAAGACCTCAGCCTAGATAATGATCCGAATATATCATAACTAATTTGAAGACACATCCCTTCCGCCCATGGAGGCGATTTCCCGAAATCGAATTCAATTCAGGGGAGAACAGCCGATCCGGAGGAGCGGTCTCAATGATCCATTCTCAATTCTATTTCCCTCTCGAAATTCAGGTCAGATTCTCGGCTCGGCCCGGACGGCCTCGACCTCGCCGACGGTTTTGGGTTTCGCCTTGCCCAGCCGGCGGCGGCCCTTGGGCGTGATGAGGAAATCCTCTTCGTTCCGGACGCCGCCGAAGTTCCGGTATTTTTCGACCTTGTCGTAGACGATGAAATCCGTGAATATATTCTCCGCCCGCCATTTGTCGATCAATTGGGGAATGAAATAAATTCCCGGCTCGATGGTCACGACGAATCCCGGTTGATGAGGCCGGGCCAGCCGAAGGGATTTCAAACCGAACTGGGTGAACTTCGGGCGGCCTTCGTAGCCGACGTAAACTTCGCCCAAATCCTCCATGTCGTGGATGTCGAGGCCCATCATATGGCCGACGCCGCAAGGAAAGAACAGGGCGTGGGCCCCGGCCCGGACGGCCTCGTCCGGATCTCCCTTCATCAGCCCGACATCCTTGAGCCCCAGGACGATCGTCCGGCAGGCCAGGAGGTGAACTTCGAGATTGTTGACCCCCGGCCGCAGCGCGCCGGCCGCCGCCTCGTGGGCGGCCAGGGCGATTTCATAAATTTCGCGCTGCCGGCCGGTAAACTTCAAATCGACCGGCATCGTGCTGGACAGGTCTCCGGCGTAATGCCCCGGGCTTTCCGCCCCGGCGTCCAGGAGAAACATGTTCCCCTTTTTCAGGCGGTTGCCGTGATGGTGGTTATGGAGCGTTTCGCCGTGGACCGAACCGATGATCGGAAAGGCGATGTCGCCCCCGGCGGCCAGGGCGATCCGATGGACTTCGGCTGCGATTTCGGCCTCGCCGATTCCGGGCCGGACCATCCGCATGGCTGTGACGTGCATCTCCGTGGAGATGTCGACCGCCCGGTCGATTTCGGCGATTTCCTCGGGCCCCTTGACGGCCCGTTGCTCGACGACCGCCCGGATCAATTCCACCGAGGCCTTGCCGGCGGCTTTATCCGGATCCACGCCGAGCCATCGTTTGAGCTTGAAGGCGTTGTCCGCGCGGTACGGTGGGAGGAAATGAACGCGGCGGCCCGTCCGGCGGGCTTCCTTCAAAACCTCGGCCAAACGAGCAATCGGGGCGGTCCGATCGATCCCGGCCGCCTTGCTCCGCTCGCCGATCGTCGGTTGGGGCCCCCGCCAGATGATGTCGTCGACGGTGAAATCGTCGCCGTAAACCGTCGCCGTTCCTTCTTCGAAATCGACGACCCCGGCCAGGCCGGGCTGGTCCAGCCCGAAATAATAAAGGAACGAGCTGTCCTGGCGGAAAGAGAAGGTGTTGTCGGGATAATTCATCGGGCTTTCTTCGTTGCCCAAAAACAGGGCTAGGCCCGATTCGACTTCCCGAAGAAGACGCCGCCGGCGCTCCATGTATATCCGCGGTGCGAACATGTTGAAGTACTCCTTTCGATCAAAAAGTTCTCCTTCGCCCGCCCGCCGCTCGGCGACGATCCTAAAGTCCGGCGCGACCCGGGAAACGAAAGCCGCTTCATCCGAAGGAGCCATTTTACAGGATTGAGGCCATACTTCCAAAATTTCGTCGGAGCCGATCGAATCCGAACGGGCGCGGAGGGTCTCCCGCCTTGACCCCGCTGTCCTCTTTGCGGCTATAATGACGATTATTATAAGAACGAGATGAAGGAGAATCCCGATGAAACCTGAAACCTGGAATCGGCGGGCATTTTTGCGGTTATGCGGCACTCTGGGGATGACGGCCGCTGTCGCCAAAGCCGGAGAGCTCGACCGGGTCGAGGCCGCGGCTCAAACGGTCGCGAATCGCACCCCCGAAGAAATCGCCGCGGACGAGTTCTACTGGCGGGAAATCCAACTGGCCTACAAGCTGGACCGGTCGCTGATCAACATGAACAACGGGTTCACCTCCCCCTGTCCCCGGGTCGTGCTCGAATCGGAATTCCGCTACCTGGAATTGATCAACATGCTGCCCGTCCATTACCAGGCGATGGTCGCCGAGAACATCGAGACGATCCGCGTGAGGATGGCGAAGGAATTCGGCTGCGACCCCACGGAGTTGGCCCTCACCCGGGGAGCCAGCGAATCCCTGCAGATTGTCCAAAACGGCCTCGACCTCGAGGCCGGCGACGAGGTGATCACGACCGAACAGGATTATCCCCGCATGCTGACGACCTGGGATCAACGCTTGCGGCGGGAGGGAATCAAGGTCACCCGTCTTCAATTTTCCATACCGGCGACCCAGGACCAACTCTATCGGATGTTCGAGCAAGCCGTCACCCCGCGGACGAAAGTCTTTCACTTCTGCCATATCACCAACCTGACGGCCCAGCTGTTCCCGGTCCAACGGCTCGCCCGCTTCGCCCGGTCGAAGGGGATCGTGACGATCGTCGACGGCGCCCACGCCCTGGGGCAGTTTCCGTTCAAGCTGCGCGACCTCGAGTGCGACGCCTACGGCGTCAGCCTGCACAAATGGCTGATGGCCCCGATCGGCAACGGCTGCCTCTACGTGCGTCGGGAGATGATTCCGAAATTCTGGCCGCTACAGGCCGCTCCCGAACAACAGGACGACGACATCCGCAAATTCGAAGCCATCGGGACGCACCCCTGGGGCATCCGCGCCGCCCTCGGCGAGGCCCTGGCCTTCCATCAAGCCGTCGGCGGCGAACGCAAGGCCGCGCGTCTCCGCTTCCTGACGCTTCGCTGGGCTAAAGCCCTCAAGGTCCACCCGCGTGTCCGGATCCTGACGAACCTCGGAGAACCGGCCGAAGCCTGGGGAGTCGCGGCGGTCAACATCGAGGGGATCGACGTGAACGACCTCGCCCGGTTCCTGAAGTCGAAATACCGGATCGTCGTCGTCCCGCTCGTCGGCGGCGCCCCGCCCAACCAGGTGTTCGATTACCAGGCCCTCCGCATATCGCCGAACATCTACACGACGCTCGAGGAAATCGACACATTCGTCGAAGGCATGGAGGATGCGATTAAAAACGGAATCCCTTCCGACGAATACTCGGGAATCAGCGTCCCGGCGACGTCTGCCGACTGAAGCTCCACGCACTTGCGTCAGCGGGATCTGCCCGTTGCAGACTTTGGAGCGCCCGAAGCCAAGGAGAATTCTCATGAAACGCCTGTTCCGATCGGTCGCGGCGGCGGTCGCCGTCTTCCTCGCTCTGGGCTGTCTCGAAGCCCGGGCCGTGAACCTGTTCAAAATCTCCTTTCCGTTCAAAGCGGCCGGAAAAAGCTTTCCGGCGGGCGATTACGTCCTCGAATGGAAAGAGGACGGGAATCTCATCCTTCGCCGGGAATCGACCGGAACCGAAACCGTCCTCCCCTTCACCGAGAAAATGACCCGGCCCGATCCACCCGACAATGAGCCTCGGCTCGTTTTTCACATGGTCGGCGACTTCAAGCCGTCCTACTCGGAATACATCACGGTCACCATTCTGGCGGAAGCCTGGCTGCCGGGACAGGACGGCCTTCGCCTTCATACGACCAAGGGCGCCCATAAAGAAATCACCGTTAAGGGAACGGCCGTGGAGACACGGGGGGATGAACTCCGCCGACGGGGCGGGCCGGTATCAGGACCGGAATCTCGACTGTTCGGCGAACGCCGCCCCGTTTTGCCCGAGCAGACGGGCCGCCCGGCGTTTCATGACGGCGGCCGTCCGGATGGTGTTGACGTGAACATCGGTCGTTTCGGCCGGATCATGAGCATAACCGCCGGCCAATAAAATTACGATGGGGATTTTCATCCGGAGCGCCCCTTCCAGGACGATCCGGTCGCGCGTCAGCAGACCGGCTTTCGTCACGGTCAGGCCTCCCAGCTGGTCCCCGGCCAACGGATCGGCCCCCGCCAGGTAAAAAACCAGGTCCGGGCGGAAATCCCGGTAGAGTTTCGGAAAATATTCTCGTATCGCGTCCAGGTACACGCCGTCCCCGTCTCCCGACCAAAGCCCGACGTCCAGAGATCCGGTCATTTTTTCGGACGGATAGATGTCCATTTGATGGATCGAGAACGTAAAAACGTCCTCTCTTTTCTCAAAGATCGCGGCCGTCCCGTTTCCCTGATGGACGTCGCAGTCGACGATCATCACCCGCCCGATCCGTCCCTCCCGCTGAAGTTTTTCGACGGCGACGGCCGCATCATTGAGAAGGCAAAATCCCTCGCCGTGGTCGGCGAAGGCGTGATGAAAGCCGCCGCCGATGTGAACGCAGAGTCCGTCGATAAGCGCCCGCTCGGCCGCCATGATCGTGCCGCCGACGCTCAACCGGGCGAACGAAATCAATTCCGGGGAAAACGGCAATTCCAGGGCCTGAAGTTCGTCCTTGGCGAGCGATCCGGTCTGGAGTTTGCGAAGATATTTCGGCGAGTGGACGAATTGAAGGTCTTCGAACGAGACCGGCTCGGGTTGGAGAAAATTCTCCTTCCGGGCACCCATGGCGGCAAGCCGCTCATGGATCAGTCGGTATTTCCGTACCGGGAACACGTGCTTGCCGGTGTTCAGCATCCAGTACTCTTCATGGTAAACGAACTTGAAGGGAAAACGGCGTCCGAAAAGCACTTCCAGCAGGCTCATGGCGGAAGGAGAAGCATAGCACGGACTCCTTTGAGAGGGAACCCTTTCCGTGGGGCCTTGCCACGTCCTACACGACGGACGACAAGGGTCGTCCGGAGTCAGGGATGGGTTCCCTCTCCAGGCTTTGCCCTGGTTCCCAAGGGTCGCGGAGGCCTGTCCTGACTCCGCGGCGTCGTGTAGGGCTGACCCGGCTCCCCAGGGTCGCGTAGGTCAGAAATGTGATATAATTCCCGGCTCGATTCAGCCCGGATTCGTTCCGAACGGGAGATCAAGGAGACAACGTGAGCGACTTTCGCATCGAAAAGCACCCCATCCTCACGCCGCCCTCCGCGGAAACCGTCACGGTCATTTGGAAAGGCCGGCCGATTTCGGCCCGGGCGGGCGAAACCATCGCCTCCGCCCTCTTTGCCCAAGGCGAACGCATCTTCAGCTATCATCATAAGGACCGCGCCCCGCAGGGCATTTTCTGCGCCAACGGCCAATGCGCCCAATGCCTCGTCCTGGCCGACGGTCTTCCGGTCAAGGCCTGCATGGAACTCGTCTGCCCCGGCCAGAAGCTCGAACCCGTGGACGGACTCCCCGTCCTACCGCCCGTCTCCGGCTCGGCCCGGCTGACCCCCATCGAGGAAATCTCCGTGCCGGTGCTGATCATCGGCGGGGGCCCGGCCGGGCTCTCGGCCGCGATCGAATTCGGCAAACGCGGCGTGTCCGCTCTTCTGATCGACGACAAGCATCGCCTCGGCGGCAAGCTCGTCCTCCAAACCCACCGTTTCTTCGGGTCCTACGACGCCGTTTTCGCCGGGACCCGCGGCATCGACATCGCCACGAAGCTCGAAAACGAACTCCGGACATATCCCAGCGTCCAAATCTGGCTCCAAAGCACGGCTCTGGCCGTCTACAGCGATAAAAAAGTCGGCGTCCTCAAGGACGGCCGCCGCTACGTCCAGGTCAAACCCGAGGTCCTGCTCGTGACTTCGGGCGCCCGGGAAAAATCCCTGGCCTTCCCGGGCAACACCCTTCCCGGCGCCTACGGAGCCGGGGCCTTTCAGACGCTCGTCAACCGGGACCTGGTCCGTGCCGCCGGCCGCTTGTTCATCGTCGGCGGCGGAAACGTGGGCTTGATCGCCGGCTACCATGCCCTTCAGGCCGGAATCCCGGTGGCCGGGCTGGTCGAGGCGCTTCCCGAATGCAGCGGGTACAAAGTCCACAAGGACAAGCTCCAGCGGTTCGGCGTCCCGATCTACACTTCGCACACGATCCTGAGCGCCAACGGGAAAAATTCCGTCGAGTCGGTGACGATCGCCGCCCTCGACGACAAATGGAAACCGGTGTCCGGGACGGAGAAATCCTTCTCCTGCGACACGGTGCTGATCGCCATAGGTCTCGACCCGGTCGACGAGTTCTTCACCAAAGCCGGGGAGTTCGGCCTGACCGCCTACGCCGCGGGCGACGCCGAGGAGATCGCCGAGGCCTCGGCCGCGATTTTCTCCGGTAAAATCCGGGGCCTCGAAATCCTCCGGTCCATGGGCCACGACGTGGGCGTCATCGCGGCCGAGTGGTACGCGACGGCCGAGATCCTGAAATCCCGGCCCGGAAAAACCACTCCCGAAACGATCCCGGACGGGGAATCGGGCGTCTTCCCCGTTCTCCATTGCATCCAGGAAATCCCCTGCGACCCGTGCACCATGGTCTGTCCCCGGGACCTGATCCACATCCATTCCGACGATATCCGCTGCCTTCCCTGTTTCGAAGTGTCCGACCCGGCCAAGGCCTGCACCGGCTGCGAGAAATGCGTCACGATTTGCCCCGGCCTGGCCATCGTTCTCGTCGATTTCCGCAAAGACGCGGACTACCCGACCGTCACCATCCCGTATGAATTCCTCAAGGAGAGCATCGAAGTCGGAGACCGCGTCCATGTCCTCGACACCGAAGCCGCGGACCTCGGCGAGGTCGAAGTCGTCGCCGTCCGGGCGATCAAGGCCAACGACCGTACCGTCCTGGTCAAGGTCAAAGCGCCCAAGGCCTTCGCCAAAAAAATCGCCGGCATCCGGATCCAGGAAGACGACGTCACGAAACCGATGGACCGCTATGCGGAACGAACGGCCGACGACGTCGTCATCTGCCGTTGCGAGAGGGTCATGGCCGGAGAAGTCCGGGCCCTCATCCGCAATGGTTTCCGCGACATCAGCGCCATCAAGGCGGTGACGCGGGCGGGGATGGGTTCCTGCGGAGCCAAGACCTGCACGGCCCTCGTCCACCGATTGTTCCGGGAGGAAGGCGTGCCGGAAAAAGACATCATCGACCAGCCGAAACGCCCGCTGTTCATGGAGGTGTCGCTGGGGACGTTCGCCGGGAATGAACCCGGGTCGATCAAGGACGGAGGCGATCGTGGCCGCTACTAAGTCCGCCACCGACGTCATCATCATCGGCTCGGGCAGCGTCGGCACGCCGGCCGCCCTGGCCATGGCTGAAAGCGGTCTTCGCGTTCTCGTCCTCGACCGGATGCCCAGCGTCGGCCAGGGTTCGAACAAGGGGGCGATCGGCGGCATCCGGGCGACGCATTCCGACCCGGCGAAAATCCGCATCTGTCTGCGTTCCCTTGAAATATTCTCGACGTGGAAGGAACGGCGCGGCGACGATATCGAATGGCACAAGGGCGGATACATGTTCGTGGCCTACCGGAACCGGGAGGAAAAAGCCCTCAGGGAACTGCTGGTCACCCAAAAAGCGTTCGGCTTGAACATCGACTGGCTTGACCGGAGCCAGATGCTCGACCTCGTCCCCGACCTCAATCCCGAAAGCCTGATCGGCGGAACTTTCTCGCCCGACGACGGCAGCGCATCCCCCCTTCTTTCGGCCCACGCCTTCTGGAAGGCGGCCGAAAAGGCCGGGGCGAAGTTCCGCTTCGGCGAGATCGTCATGGGCTTGATCATGGAAAACGGGTCCGTCCGCGGGGTCCGGACGGACAAGGGCGAATACCACGCCGCCGTCGTGGTTAACGCCGCCGGCGGCTGGGCGGCGGAAGTCGGCCGCATGGCCGGGCTCGACCTCCCGGTCAAACCGGACGCCCATGAAGGGGCCGTGACCGAGCCGGTCGCTCCGTTCCTCAAGCCGATGGTCGTCGACATCCGGCCGACGGACAGCTCGGTCAATTACTACTTTTTCCAACACTCGACCGGCCAAATCATCTTCTGCATCACCCCGAATCCCAGCATCTGGGGTTTGGAAACGCGCGAGACCAGCTCGTTTCTGCCCATGGTCGCCCACCGGATGGTGAGCTTGATCCCCCGTCTCCAAAACCTGCGCGTCCGGCGGACTTGGAGAAACGTCTACCCGATGACGCCTGACGGATTTCCCCTTGTCGGCTGGGCCCGGGAAGTCAAAGGCCTGCTCCTGGCGGTGGGGATGTGCGGCCAGGGATTCATGCTCGGCCCCGGCCTGGGCGAACTTCTCGCCCACGTGGTCAATGACACCCTTCCGACCAAGGACCGGGAAATCATGGGACTGCTCTCGCCCTACCGGAAATTCGAAGGCCAGGAAAAACTGAAGTAGAAGAGAGTCATCGCGAAGTTGCGGGAAAGCGGCGGAGCGCTTATACTGGGGTAAAGGAGAGAGCCGCATGAAACGATCAATCACCGCTCTGAGTCTCGTTCTTCTGACCGTCTTCTCCGTCGGATGTTTGTTTTCCCCCCGCCTCAACCTCGAGCGCCTCGGCACTATCGGTTTCATCGGCTTCGACAGCCGCACCCGGGGCAACATCTCCGATTACGCCGGCCAGGTCTTTCTGGAAGTCCTGCTTCGCTCCCAACCCCGGGCCCGGATCAAAGAACTTGGTCCTTCCAACATGGTCCTGGGGGAGTATGGATCGTACCGTCTCACCCCGGAAGCGCTGGACACCCTCGGAAAACGGTACAACGTGGATGCCGTCCTGATCGGCACCCTCGATTTCTCCAAGATCCGACCGCGCGTCGACCTCGCCTCGATCATCATCGGTTCGATCCAGGCCTCGGTCGACGTGGATGTCGTCATGTCCGCTAAGTTGCTGGACACCCATGACGGGACGACGTTCTGGGCGGATTCCGCCCGGGTCCGCATGGACGTGGCCAACGTCAGCGTTTTTAAGGGCGGGGATGTCGTCTTCGACGCCCAGGATCCCGAACGGGCCTACGGCGACCTGATCCAGGAACTCGTTCTCCGGACGACGCGCGATTTCCGGTTCCGCTGACCCAGGCACGGAAAAACCGTGGCCTTTACGTTCGCCCACAACAATATCAACGTGTTCGACCTCCCCAAGAGTCTGAAATTTTACGGGGAAGCCCTCGGCCTCGGGGAGGTCCGCCGGATTGCGCCGGAAGACGGGAGTTTCATCCTCGTCTTTCTCGGCGACGGACAAACCGCCCACCGCCTCGAATTGACCTGGCTTCGGGACCGGGCGAAAAAATACAACCTGGGCGACAACGAGATCCACCTCGCCTTCCGGACGGACGATTACGACGAGGCCTTCCGGCGGCACAAAGCCATGGAGGTCGTCTGCTTCGAAAATCCCAAAATGGGAATCTACTTCATCGAGGACCCGGACGGCTACTGGCTCGAAATCCTGCCTCCGGGCCGGGCGTAGGGTTTTAAGGCCTCCCGGTCGCCATACCGCCCAAAAAGAAACCGAAACCCAGGATGGAATCACAATGAGGACAAGAATACATAATTTCCTTCTTCATGAGGCCGACCAACTCTTTGTGCACTTCCAAGGAATCGGCGAATTCCCGGTGAGCGATGTCGAGACTCACATGCTTTTTACAATGCGGACAAACGGCCATGGGATCCTCCTTCGATCGTTTTTCCCCGATGGCGGATACGAAGCAGGCGTCCGAAAGTTCAGCGTTTCCGAACCGCTTTTTTAACCGGCGCGGGTTTCTTCGCCGCCGGCACGTTCATGATAGCCGCCCGGGCCGCCGCCAGCCGGGCGATCGGCACCCGGAAGGGCGAGCAGCTGACGTAGTTCAAGCCGATCTGGTGGCAGAACTCGACGCTCGACGGTTCGCCGCCGTGTTCGCCGCAGATCCCGAGCTTGATCCCGGGGCGGGCCGACCGGCCCTTTTCCACGGCGATCCGCATGAGCTTGCCCACGCCGTCCCGGTCGAGGACTTCGAACGGGTCCTTCGCGTAGATTTCCCGCTCGACATACGGAATGAGGAAGCGGGCGGCGTCGTCGCGGCTGACGCCCATCGCCATCTGGGTCAGGTCGTTCGTCCCGAAGCTGAAGAACTCGGCCACGGCGGCGATCTCGTCGGCGGTGATGGCCCCGCGCGGAACCTCGATCATCGTCCCGACGAGGTATTTGAATTTGACGCCCTTCTCCTTCATGACGTCGGCGGCCGTCCGCCGGACGATCTTTTCCTGATCGGCCAGTTCCTTGACGTTGCCGACCAGCGGGATCATCACCTCGGGCTCGACGGCGATTCTTTTTTTCCTGGTGTCTGCCGCGGCCTCGAAGATCGCCCGGGCCTGCATTTCGGTGATCTCGGGATAGATGATGCCGAGGCGGCAGCCGCGGAATCCGAGCATCGGGTTGAATTCGTGGAGCGAATCGACGCGCGCCTTCACCTTCTCGTATGAGATGCCCATCTCCCCGGCCAGGGCGCGCTGGTCCTTTTCGGAGTGGGGCAGGAATTCGTGCAGCGGCGGGTCGATCGTCCGGATGGTGACCGGCCGGCCGTTCATGACCTCGAAAATGCCGGCGAAATCGTGCCGCTGGAGCGGGAGGAGCTTGGCCAGGGCGGCCTTCCGTTCCTCGACCGTGTCGGCCAGAATCATCTCCCGCATCGGGCCGATCTTGCCCTCGCCGAAAAACATGTGCTCGGTCCGGCAGAGGCCGATGCCCTCCGCCCCGAAAGCGAGGGCGTTGGCCGATTGGTCGGGCTGGTCGGCGTTGGTCCGGATCTTCAGGGTCCGGAACTTATCCGCCCAGGTCATGACCTTGGCGAAGGTTTGATAGACGGGCGCGTCTTTCGGAGCGAGCGTTTTTTCGATCAGGACCTGGAGGACCTCGGAGGGCTTGGTTTGAACCCGGCCCTCGATGACCTCTCCGGTCGTCCCGTCGATCGAGATCCAGTCGCCTTCGTGGAGCGACCGTCCTTTGACCGTCATCGTATGTTTTGCGTAATCGATCGCCAATTCGCTGCATCCGGCCACGCAAACCCGGCCCATCTGCCGGGCGACGAGGGCGGCATGGGAGGTCATGCCGCCGCGGGCCGTGAGAATCCCTTCGGCCGCGTTCATACCCTTGATGTCTTCGGGCGAAGTCTCGATCCGGGTCAGGATGACCTTCTCGCCTCGTTGGGCCCAGGCTTCGGCGTCGACGGAATTGAAAACGATCCGGCCGGAGGCCGCGCCGGGACCGGCGTTGAGACCTTTGGCCATCAATCGGCCCGTTTTGATCGCCGCGGCTTTTTCGGCGGGGTCGAAGATCGGCCGGAGAAGTTGGTTCAACTGGTCGGGTTCGATCCGGGTCAGGGCATCTTTCTCGCCGATTAATTTTTCATCGACCATGTCGACGGCAATTTTGATGGCCGCGAAGGCCGTGCGTTTTCCCACCCGGCATTGGAGCATATAGAGCTTCCCTTGCTGGATGGTGAATTCGATGTCCATCATGTCGGTGTAATGATTTTCGAGAATGTGGCGGATTTTTTCCAGGTGGGCGTAAGACTTCGCGTCGTCCTTTTTCAGATCGGCGATCGGGAGCGGCGTCCGGGTGCCGGCCACGACGTCCTCGCCCTGGGCGTCCATCAAGTATTCGCCGTAGAACGTATTTTCGCCGGTCGCCGCGTCCCGGGTGAACGCCACGCCCGTGCCCGAGTCGTTGCCCATGTTGCCGAAGACCATCAACTGGACGTTGACCGCGGTCCCCCAGGACTCGGGGATGTCGTACATTTTGCGGTAGGCGATGGCCCGGTCGTTCATCCAGGAGTTGAACACCGCGCCGACGGCGCCCCAAAGCTGTTTCATCGGATCTTCGGGGAAGTCATGGCCGGTCTTGGCCTTGATGGCGGCTTTGAAGCGAACCACCAGGTCTTTCAGATCGTCGGCGGACAAATCGGTATCGCCGCGGATGCCCCGCTCGCGCTTTTTTTGTTCGATGATGGCCTCGAACGGGTCGATATCGTCCTTCTTGACCGGCTTCAGGTCGAGGACGACGTCGCCGTACATCTGGACGAAACGGCGGTAGGAGTCGTAAACAAACCGCGGATTATTCGTCTTGGCGATGAGGGCGGCGACCGTTTTCTCGTTCAGTCCGAGATTGAGGATCGTGTCCATCATCCCCGGCATCGACGCCCGGGCGCCGGACCGGATGGAGACCAGGAGCGGATCTTTCGGGTCGCCGAGAGCCTGTCCGACCGTTTTTTCCAGTTTCCTGAGGTTTTTTTCAACCTCGAGCTTGACGGTCTCGGGAATCCTCTTTTTATTCCGGTAGAAGAGTTCGCATACGGCGGTGGAAACCGTGAACCCCGGAGGAACGGGGAGGCCGAGCCCGGCCATTTCAGCCAGGTTGGCGCCCTTGCCGCCGAGGAGGTCTTTCATCTTCATGTTGCCGTCGGCGGTCCCGGCTCCGAAGAAATACACGTACTTTGGACTCATGGACATCTCCTTTGTGGTTTCTGCGTCCGAAAACGCCAAACTATACAATAATTCGGGAAGCGGGGTCAAACAAAGAAGGGAACAAAGAAGGGAATTCCTCCCCGACGAGGAAACGATACGCCTTACTTTTCGACTGTCGCTTTGTATTTTTCCAGGCCGGCCCGGAACACGACCAAGGCCCGGCGGAGGTCTTCCTCTTTAAGGACATAGGCGACCCGAATTTCGTCCAAGCCTTTGCCCGGAGTGCTGTAGAATCCCGATTCCGGGGCGACCATGACCGTCTGGCCGTCCAGGCGAAAATCCGTCAACATCCACGTCACGAACCGTTCCGTATCCTTGATCGGCAGGCGGACACTCATATAAAACGCGCCTTGGGGCTTGCGGACGACGACTCCCGGAATGGCCGTCAATCCTTCGAACAGAACGTTGCGCCGCCGTTCATATTCCTGCCGGACGGGCTCGAAATATCCCATTCCCATTTTATAAGCGGCCAGGGCGGCGCGTTGTTCGATGGTCGGCGGGCACAAGCGGGCTTGAGCGAATCGCAGCATCGCTCCGTAAACCTTTTCATTGCGGGTGATGGCCGCTCCGATTCGAGCCCCGCAGCAGCTGAACCGCTTCGAAATCGAATCGACGACGATGACCCGGTCCCGAGCCTCCTCGAATTCCATCAGGCTCTTATGCTTCAGCCCGTCGTAGACGAATTCCTTGTAGACCTCGTCACCGATGATGAACAGGTCATGTTTCATCGCGATCCGGACGACCCGGCCGAGTTCCTCGGCCGAATAGACCGAACCGGTCGGATTGTTGGGGGAACACAAAACGATCGCCCGCGTCCGGGGCGTGATTTTGGCTTCGAACTCTTCGGCCGGCGGAAGGCGGAATCCGTCCTCGACTTTGAGCGTCAAGGGAACGACGTTCAGGTCGGCCAGCGAGGCATAGCCGTTGTAATTCGTATAAAACGGTTCCGGGATGATGATCTCGTCGCCGGGGTCGGCGACCGAAGCGAAGGCCAGGAGAATGGCCTCCGAACCGCCGAGAGTGATGATGACGTTGTCGGCGACGAGGGCTATCCCGTAATCCTTAAAATACCCGGCGATGGCTTCCCGCAGATCCAGGAATCCCTGGGCGGGCCCATAGCTTAAAATCGGATCGTTGAAACTCCGGACGGCATCGAGAATCGGCTTGGGCGTCGGAATGTCCGGGTCGCCGATATTAAGGAAATAGACCTTGACACCCGAGGCGATGGCCGCGTCGGCAAAGGGCTTGAATTTGCGGATCGGAGAGGCCTGGACCGTCCGGCCCCGTCTGGAAACATCCATGGAAGACTCCTTGGGATTTCATCGGGGACAGGGCTAACGACCTGTCCCCGCCTTACTTATGATTATGAAGCAAAGGCCCCTTTAAGTAAAGTAGCGACAGGTCTTTAGACCTGTCCCTCGGCCTTTCTTTCAACGGGCGGCGGGAAATCCGCCAGTCCTGCTCACCCTCCAGGCCTTGCCGTCCTCCCCGCTCTTAGCGTGAGGGCATGGAAGCCTTATCCCGTGACTTATCTTAGGCGGGGCACATAATGATTATCGCACGATGAATTCCCATCGGCTTGAACTTGCGGAAATATCCCCGGCCGGGGTAAACTGAAACCGCAAATGATTCTCGCACCGAATGCGGTCCTGGGGCATTACCGCCTGACTGAAAAAATCGGCGAAGGCGGGATGGGAGTCGTTTGGAAAGCCCGCGATCTGCGTCTAGAACGCGACGTCGCGATCAAATTCCTGGAAGAAAGCCAGTTCCTTGCGCCCGAGCGGAAGGCCTTGCTGGAACGCGAAGCCAGGGCCGTCGCCGCCCTCCGCCATCCCAACATCGTCACGATCTATTCCATCGACGAAGCCGAGGGGATGTTTTTCTACACCATGGAGCTGATTGAAGGAACCCCGCTGACGAATCTCATCGTCCCCGGCGGGCTCGAATTCGACCGGCTCCTGGCCATCGCTTTCCCCCTGACCGAAGCCGTCGCCGCCGCCCATGACCGCGGCATCATTCATCGCGACCTGAAACCCGGCAACATCATGATCGAACCCGATGGGACCCTCAAGATCCTCGACTTCGGTCTGGCCCGGATTCTCCGCCCGGTTTTGTCCTCTAAAGCGGGAGGAGATGAAGATACGGCGACGGTCGACTCCGGCCTGTCCGGGACGATCTGCTACATGTCTCCCGAACAAATCCGCGGGGAAACCGTCGACCATCGGACCGACCTCTTTTCCTTCGGCATCGTCCTCTTCGAACTGGCGACCGGCGTCCTTCCGTTTTGCGGGAATACGGCGGCCGATATGATCTCCTCCGTCCTGAGAGACGAACCCCGTTCGGCCGTCGAAGCCAACCCCCGGCTTCCGGCCGCGATCGACCGGGTTTTCCGGGGTTTGTTGGAAAAAGACGTCCGGGCCCGCGTCTCCTCGGCCCGGAGCCTCCGGGATTCCCTGGAGATGCTCCGCCGGGAAAGCGCGACCCTGAAAGCCGAGGAAATCCCATCGATCGCCGTCCTTCCCTTCACCGACATGAGCCCGGAGAAAGACCAGGCATATTTCTGCGAAGGGATCGCCGAGGAAATCATCATCGCCCTCGGCCGCCTGCAAAAGATCCGCGTGGCCTCGCGGACGGCCTCCTTTCAATTCGCCGGCGTTTCGATCGAGCCCCGGGAAATCGGCCGGCGGCTCAAGGTCGGCACCTTGCTCGAGGGAAGCGTCCGCAAATCCGGCAACCGCCTCCGGATTTCGGTCCAGTTGCTGGACACCGCCCACGGTTTTCAACTCTGGTCGGAAGTTTTCGACCGGGAACGCCGGGACATCTTCGCCATCCAGGAGGAAATCGCCCGGAACATCGTCCGCGCCCTTCAGGTCACCCTGAGCCCGCGGGAAAACGGCGCCTTGGGGAAGACCTCCACCCAACACGTCCAGGCGTATGATTATTACCTCCGCGGTCGGAGATTTTATTACCGGTACGGCAAACAGGACATCGAATTCGCGTTCCAGCTTTTCACCCGGGCCACCGAACTCGATCCCGGCTATGCCTCCGCCTTCGCCGGGCTGGCGGATTGCTGGTCGTATATTTTTCTCTATTCCGAGCGGAAGGAAACGGTGCGTCAACAGGCTGAAGAAGCCGCCCGCCGGGCCGTCGAGCTGGATCCCGAATCGGCCCAGGCCCAGGCGTCCTATGCCGTGGCTCTCTCTCTCGGCGGTCAGAAAGAGGAAGCCGAACGACATTTTGAAAAGGCCATCTCCCTCGACCCCGATTTGTTCGAGGCCTGGTACTTCTACGCCCGCCACAGCTTCACCAAGGGGGAGACGGGAAAAGCCATCCGCTTTTACGAGCAAGCGTGCCGCGTCCGGCCCGACGACTACCAGTCCCCCTTGCTCATGGCCCAACTCTACGAAGAATCCGCACGCCCGGAGGATGCCCGGACGTCCCGTCTTCGCGGAATCGAACTGGCCGAAGCGCGGCTCGAGCTTCATCCGGACGACTCCCGGGCGCTGTACATGGGCGCCAACGGCCTCGTCGCCCTGGGGGAAAAAGCCCGCGGCCTCGAATGGGCCCGCCGGGCTCGGGCTCTCGCGCCCGAGGATTCCATGCTCCTCTACAACTTGGGATGCATTTATTCGCTGGCCGGAGAGCTTGACGAAGCCTTGTCCTGCCTCGAGAAATCAGTCGGCCTCGGCCGGACCCAGAAGGCCTGGTACGAGCATGACAGCAACCTCGACTCCCTGAGAGGCCTGCCCCGATTCCAGGAATTGCTGCGAAGCCTGGAGTAGGCGCCCGAATCACCCCGTCCGGGCGGCCTTCCAATTCCTCTCGGCCGCCGTGACGGTCTGACCGAAAACGCTTTCGAAGGTTTTGGCCGCGTTGGTTTCGTTGGTCAGGAGCCACCGGAGGACCTTCTCCCGTCCCTGCGTCTCCAGAAGAAATTCGATAAACGAGGCCGCTTCAAGCGAAAAAGCCTTGCGGTTCCGGGCCGCGTAACGAATATCGCCGGCCAGCAATTCGGCGAGCGGGAGTGTTCGTCCCTTCGCTTCCAGCCCGGCGACGAGGTCACCGGCGGAGGGAAGCAGACCCCAGTTCCGGTGAAATCCGTGATAATAGAAACCCCAATCGCCCAGGCCTTCCTGCAGGAACGTCGGGATCTTGCGGAATCCGGCGAAGAACGCCTTGCGAAGGTCGGACTCACCCTGAAGCGGGCGGGAAGTCAAGGCCGCCGTGTCGAAGGTTGACAGCAGGACGACGGCGTGGGCGGCTTCGTGTTCGAGGACGGACAGGGACAGAGCGTTGAGGTAGAGGATATCGATCTCGAAGGTCAGCCGGCCGGCCTGGTCCGTGATTGTCGCTCCCAAAGTCGCGCTCCCCTGGCTTTCCTTTCTGATTTTAGACGCGCCTTCTTCCTCGCGCGATTCGTAAAGCCGGACGGGAATCATCGCCGGCGTCCGGGATGGACGTAGACAAGAAACGGGCCAGCCGGAAAATAATCCCATTTCGCCGCATCCCCGGTTGCCGGCTTCGATTCGAAAAAGGCGAACATATCCGCGCCCAGGTCCAGAAGATCCTTGCCCGACAGGGCTTCCAGCTTCTTCAAAAATTCGGCCGGCGTCGAAGAACCGTAGAGAGAGGTGATTTTTTCTCCGGTCAGGATCGTTTCGGCGTAATCGAGGAGAAGGGGCGTCAAAACGGGGAAAAGCGGACGGGGGTCGCCGCCCGCCGCGAGCCGGGTCATCAGCGCGTCCCGTGTCGCTTCGACCGTTTGGTCCGCGGCGGCCAGGGCCGACGCCGCCAAAAGCAAAATCAAAAAGGGAAAACAGCCTTTTTTCATGTCAAAACTCTATCCTCCTTTCCGGAGCTTGTCAACGAGCCGTTCAAGCCGAAACCGGCGCGGATTACTGCGGATGATTGACCCAGTGAATCCGTTCTGATATTTTGTCTCCAGAATGAGGCACGATCCGGCGGCCCGAATCATCCAAAAGAAAACCTGGGGCGATTTTCATTTGTTGCGCCTGGAATCGCAGGCCCTTTCGTCGGAAGCCGCCCCCGGGCAATTCCTCATGGTCCGGACGACCGATGGATACGACCCTCTTCTCCGCCGACCCATCAGTCTTCACGACGCCGGCGGGATAGGACTCGAAATCTTTTTCCGGGTCGCCGGCCGCGGAACCGCGCTTCTGGCCGCCAAAAAAGAAGGCGACATTCTCGATTGTCTCGGTCCGCTGGGGAAAGGATTCCGCCTGGACGGCTTCGGACCGGACAAAACCGCCTGGCTCGTCGGCGGCGGCCGGGGGATCGCCCCGCTCTTTTTTCTTGCCCGAACGTTGCTTTCCAAGGGGGCCGGCGTCCGGGTTTTCTACGGCGGCAAAACGGTTTCCGAAATCCCCCTTCGGGAAAAATTCGAATCGGCCGGAATTCTCCTGGACTGTTCGACCGACGACGGCTCGTTCGGATTCGCCGGTTTAGTGACCACGCTCCTGGAACACGAACTCCGCGCCGGCCGTCCCGATGGGTTTTTTGCCTGCGGACCCGATCCGATGATGGAACGGGCCGGGCGCCTTGCCCTCAGGCTCGGCCTTCCCGCCCAGCTGTCGCTCGAGGCGATCATGGGGTGCGGGTTTGGGGTCTGCTGGAGCTGCGTCCACCGCATCAAAAAAGACAACGAGGGAGCTTGGCGCAAAATTTGCGAGGACGGCCCGGTGTTCGGAGCCGATGAGATCCTCTGGGAGGAGGCGTGACCATGGCCGATCTCCGCGCCGATCTCGGCTTTCTCCAACTCCGGAACCCCGTGCTCACCGCCAGCGGCACGTTCGGTTACGGGATGGAATTTTTGTCGTTCTTGGATCTTTCCGCAATCGGCGGGATCGTCGTCAAGGGACTCTATTACGGGCCGCGGGAAGGGAATCCCCCGCCGCGGCTGGTCGAAACCGCTTCGGGTCTGATCAACGCCATCGGCCTGCCGGGCGTGGGCGTCGAGCATTTTGCCGCCGACGTCCTGCCCGAACTCCGCAAACACGACGCGACCGTCATCGTCAACGTCTGCGGAGACGGCGACGAGGAATATTTCCAGGTCATCGAGTTTCTCAACCGCTACGACGGGATCGCCGCCTACGAGCTCAACATCTCCTGCCCAAACGTCAAACTGAACGGGGCCTGTCCGGCCATGAATCCACATATGACCCGGACGATTGTCGCGACGGCCAAGCAGCGCAGCCGCCGGCCGTTGGTGGTCAAGCTTTCCCCCAACGTGACGAACATCGCCGAAATCGCCCGGGCGGCCGAGGACGGCGGGGCGGACGGGATCTCGCTGATCAACACCTTGCTGGCCATGGCCGTCGACCTCGAAACCCGCCGGCCCAAATTGGGCAACGTCTTCGGCGGGTTGAGTGGACCGGCCATCAAACCGGTCGCCCTCCGCATGACGTATCAAGTCGCCCAGGCGGTCAGGATTCCGATCATCGGGATGGGCGGAATATGCACCGGCCGGGACGCCCTCGAATTCATGCTGGTTGGAGCGCGGGCGGTCCAGGTCGGCACGGCCAACTTCGTCGATCCGGCCGCCTCCGTCCGGATTGTCCACGAAATCGCAGAATATTGCGACGCCCGGGGTATCGCCCGCGTCGCCGATATCGTCGGAACGCTCGAAACAAACCGCTGAATTCAAATACCACTCAGGAGAACATCCGCATGACCGCCGTCCTCACTCCGGCCCAACGCATCATCACCGCCCTGGATGTGGAAAACATGGCCCAAGCCCTGGCCCTCGTCCGTCAATTAGATCAGGCCGCCCTTTTCAAAGTCGGACTGGAACTGTTCACCGCCGAAGGCCCGGCCCTGCTTCAGGAAATCCAATCGACGGGTAAAGGCGTCTTTCTCGACCTCAAGCTTCACGACATTCCCAACACCGTCGGGGAAGCGGCCCGGATCGGCGTCCGGTACGGCGCCCGGATGATGACGATCCATACTTCGGGAGGAAGGGCCATGATGGCCCGGGCGGTGGAAACGGCCGCCGAGGAAGCGGATAAGCGGGGCCTGGCAAAGCCGATCCTCCTCGGCGTCACGATCCTGACCAGTCTGCAAAACGAGGACTTGGCGTCGGTCGGGATGGCGCCCGACATGCCGGGTCAGGTTCTCCGCCTGGCCGCGTTGGCTAAATCCTCGGGGCTCTCCGGAGTCGTCTGTTCGGCTAAGGAAATTGAAATTGTCCGGAAAGAAGTCGGACCGGATTTTCTAATCGTCACGCCGGGAATCCGGCCCGCCGGCGCCGCTGTTCAGGACCAGAAACGGGTGATGACTCCGGCCCTGGCGGTGGCGAAAGGATCGGATTACCTGGTCATAGGGAGGCCGATCACGCAGGCGGCCTCCCCCGCCGAAGCGTTCGCGAATATCGTCCGAGAACTCGAATCCGGCTTATAATCCCGGAACCGACCTAAAGGCGAAGATCCCGCCGACAACCAGGCCGACGACGACCCACAAGCCCACGATGACGAGAAGGCTGACGACGAGATAAGAGACCACCTTATCCTGGGGCGTCTCCATCATCGGGTTCTGGAATCCGAGATACAGGATATAAAGGCCGTAGAGACCTGCCAGCCCGGCGATGATGCCCAGGGAAGGAATGATGTTGAAGATTCCCGCGATCCAAGCCGGCGTCATGGAATAAACGACCAGTTTCATCGCGTTTTCCGTATTCTGCTTCGAGGCGAACGTGGGGGCCAGGGCGTTGACGATAATCCCCGCCACATACGCGGACACCACGGTCAAAACATACGACAGGAGGGCACGGAAAAGCGCCGTCCCGATCGGGAGGCGGAGATTTCCGAAGAACGGCACACGGATGCCGATCAGCGCGAAACCGATGAACTGGGCGATAGCGGGAATCGCGGCCAGGGGAATGACGTACTGCATAAAGAGGGTCATCACGGGCGTCGGTTCGCCCTTGATTTTGACCCACTCTTCCTTGGGCTTCAGACAGATGCCTTGAACACGAGCGATCAGATTCATGGCTCCTCCTTTCCGTTCAATGTAGCGGGAAAACTATAGTCAGATTATTCGGACGTGTCAATCGATTTCGAGAATTTCGATGCAGCGGGACGAAAAATGGAGGCGCGGGCCGGATTCGAACCGGCGAATCGAGGTTTTGCAGACCTCTCCCTTGCCACTTGGGTACCGCGCCGTTTTCTCATCAATCGGAAACGGTGGATTGGAGCGGGCGATGGGACTTGAACCCACGGCCTTCTGCATGGCAAGCAGACGTTCTACCACTGAACTACGCCCGCGCAACGGCCGCGTTCCCGGGGATCGATCCCGGAAAACACGGCGCTAAACTAACAGAAAGTCGAAAACCTGTCAAATAGGTTTGATTTGAACGAAATCTCCCATCAGAATGGTGTCCTTGGAGTCGAGGATTTTCACCGTCGCCCAACGGCCCCCGGCCCGGACGACTACCGTGTTCCCGACGGCCTGGGGAGGCTTCTTCCCTTCTTGGCGGAAAATGGTCATTTGCGTCCCGCGGGTGAGCCCTTGGTCTGCTCCGATATCGATCAAGGCCCAGTGACCTCGGGCGATGATGTTCGTCCAATCGTTTTCCGTGAAGACAATCCGTCCCGTCAGGGCGTTTTCCGTTTGGAACGGAACGTCGTAGTCCAATTCGGGGCCGGTCAGGATTTCGCCTTTCTCGTAAGGAACGAGGAGTAATCCCGTCGTGATCATCCCGCAGGATTTTACGATTTCCATTACCGCCCGGCCGGATTCGACCCGGACGACCCGGGCCCGGCCCCGCAGGAAGACGACGTGTCCCAGCGCCTCGGGCGAGCTCTGCCCCCGGACGCGCGGACCCCACTCCAGGATGGACCAAAAGGAATCTTCCACGAAAGCTTCGGTCCCCGGGACCGGATCGGCGTAAAACAAATCTCCGTCCGACAACATCGTGTTCTCGCCGGCGCGAACCTGGGAGGAAATTTGAAGTTGCGGGGCCGATTCCAGAACGTAGCAGGAACAATCCAGGTCCGCCTGCCCGATCAGCTTCGGCACGGCGATTTTTCTCTCGAGGACGTCCTGGGCGAAAGACGACCCGAGTCCGACGAATCCCCCGACAAGGAAGAACCCGACCGCCGCCGCCATGAATCGACGAGGTTGCATCATGATCCGACCTTTCCGGGCCCGCGCCCCAGTCATCTTATTTTCATTATAACGGGGGCTTTTCGAGCTGTCAACGAGTCCCGGGCAAAGGCCGAAGCCGCTTGACAATCCCGTGATTCCATGGTTATGATTCAGTCATCGGCATCAGCAAGAGAGGAGGTTCCCCATGGGCAAGAAAGATATCTTGGCCCGGATGTCCCGGGACGGCGGGATCACTCTGTCCCAGGCCCAAAAAGCGTTCTCGTCGCTTCTCCAGGGGATGAAGGAGTCCTTGAACCAGGGAAAAAAAATCAATCTGGCCGGTTTCGGAAGTTTTGAAGTCAAAGTCCGCGAGGCCCGCAAAGGACGGAATCCGAAAACGGGGACAACGATCCAGATCCCGAAAAAAAAGAGGATCAAATTCAATCCCAGCCGTTCATTCAAGAACACCCTCTGACGTTTCCCTCATAGACAGAAGCCCCGCTTTTTTTTAAAATAGTCGCGGACTATCCATGAAATCTTCTTTGACCGTCGTCCTGTTTTTTGGCGGACGATCCGCGGAACACGAAGTCTCGATCACCTCGGCCCGGGCCGTCTACGACAACCTGGATCCCGCCCGCTACCGGTGCCGCAGCGTCTTCATCGACAAAAGCGGCCGCTGGAGCGAAGTGGCGTCTCCTCATTTGACGTCGGACCGACTCGGCCGGGGGCCGTTTCATTCGTTCCTCCCCTGGGAAAAAAGCGGTGAGGCGACGGCGCTGCGCGCCGACGTCTTCTGGCCGATCCTTCACGGCCCCGGGGGCGAAGACGGCACGATTCAAGGCCTCCTTGAGCTGGCCGACGTTCCGTTTGTCGGGGCCGGCACCCTCGGATCGGCCATGAGCATGGATAAGGAGGTCATGAAGGAGATGTTCCGCGCCCGCGGCCTCCCCATCGTTCTCCACGAGGTCGTCGTCGAGCCGGAAGCGGCCCGCGCGTCCCGGGCCGTCCTCCGTCGGATCCGGACCCGGCTGAAACTTCCGCTGTTCGTCAAACCGGCCAATCTCGGATCGAGCGTCGGCATCACCAAGGTGAAATTCTGGGCGGAATTGGGGCCGGCGATGAAAACAGCCTTTCTCTACGACCGGAAGATCCTGATCGAGCAAGGCCTCGACTGCCGGGAGTTCGAAGGCGCGGTCCTGGGCAACGACGACCCGGAGGCCTCCGTGATGGGCGAAATCATCCCGGGAGACGAGTTTTACACTTACGCCGACAAATACCTGGATAAGAAAACCGGATTCGTGATCCCGGCCGTCCTTCCGGCCGCCGTCGCCGCCCGGGCCCGGAGGCTGGCCTTGGAAGCGTTCCGCGCCTGCGAATGTTCCGGGATGGCCCGCCTCGATTTCTTCCTGGAAAAGAAAACACGACGGCTCTTCGTCAACGAAATCAACACGATTCCCGGATTCACGGCGATCAGCATGTATCCCAAGCTCTGGGCCGCGTCGGGCCTTCCGTTCCCGGCCCTCGTCGACCGACTCATTCTCCTGGCCCTCGAGCGGCACCGGACGAAGAAGCGCTGCATCGACCGCGACTGCCGATGAGGATTCTCGGCGTCGATTACGGTGATCGGCACATCGGCCTGGCCCTGAGCGACCCTCTCGGGATGATCGCCCAACCGCTGGAGACCTACACTCTCAAGGAAAAAAAGGCCGACAACGCCGCTTTTTTCCGCGAACTCGTCCAAAAACACGGGGTCGAACGGATCGTCCTCGGCCTGCCCCTCCGCATGGACGGCACGCCGGGAAGCCGGGCGGAAAAAACCCGGGCGTTCGCCCGATGGCTTGAGGCAAGCGTCGGCCGCAAGGTCGTTTTTTGGGACGAGCGCCTGACGACGCGGCAGGCGACCACAATCATGCAGGAGCAGAGCGTCCGGGTCGAGGACCGGCGCTCCGTGGTGAATCAAATTTCCGCCGCCCTCATTCTTCAGGCGTACCTCGACGGACAGGCAACCGATGCGCCGGATACGCGTTCTCATTGAAATCATCTTCGTCCTCGGGATGATCGGACTTCTCGGGGGGGCCGGATGGCTCATTTGGGAAAGCCGTCCGCCGGACACCGGATCCGGAATCGTCATTTTCGAGGTCGAAAAAGGCCAAAGCGTCCGTTCGGTCGCGGAATCCCTGAAAGCTCGCGGCCTGATCCGGAAATCCGCCCCGTTTATTCTCTTTTACAAAATTTTTCACCAAGCGGAAAACATCAAGGCGGGGGAATTTGCTCTTCAGGCCGGCCGCAGGACGAAGGAAACCCTGGAGACCCTCCTTCGGGGGAAAATCTATCTCCATCCGGTTACGGTCCCCGAGGGACTTACCGCCGCCGAGACGTTCGACGTCTTCCTCTCCGCCTCCTTCGGCACGCGGGAAGCGTTCGAAACGGGATTCAAGGACATCGCGGAAATCGCCCTGATCGATCCGGCCGCCGCCGACCTCGAAGGATATCTTTTTCCGGAGACCTACCGCCTTCCCAAAGGCGTGTCCTCATCCGAGATTCTGTCGGGCATGATCGCCCAATTCAAGGACATCTTCGGGCCGGAGGCGCGGCGCCGGGCGGCCGAAATCGGGATGACCCCACGCGAAGCGGTCATTCTCGCCTCGCTCATCGAAAAGGAAACGAGGCTTCTGGAGGAAAAACCCCTCGTTTCGGCCGTGTTCCACAATCGGCTCCGGATCGGAATGAAGCTCGAATGCGACCCGACGGTCATCTTCGCCCTCAAACGGGACGGAACGTTTGGGGGACAGTTGCGAAAGCGGGATTTGAAGTACGATTCACCCTACAACACCTACCTGGTCGGGGGGCTTCCGCCGGGGCCGATTTGCAATCCCGGAAGGGCATCGATCGAAGCCGCCCTTTTTCCGGCGGCGGCGGATTTCATTTTTTTCGTCGCCAGCGGCGAAGGCGGACACGTCTTCAGCCGGACCTTGAAAGAACACCAGAACGCCGTCCGCGCCTTCCGGCAAAAATGAAGGGCGTGTTCGCCCCGGCGATTTGCATCAGCCTTGGGATTTCTGCTATATTTCCCGCTTAATGAGAGGCCGGAACCGCATCCCCTCTCAGAATGAACAATCGCGTAAATTATATTTACGCCGAATGATTCATATCTTGTTGTTTAGTATGAGGTTATCCGTGCTCTTGCTTGGCATAAACATTGCATTCGTGAGCAAGGATGAATTATAGATGGCCGAAAGGAGGACTTACGTCCATGAAAAAAGCCATTTCCACGATGATTTGTGCGGGCTTCATATTGAGCCTCATCGCCTGCGTCGGAAGCGCCGCCCCCGTCGCCGTTCCCGATAAGAACGATAAGAACAAGAAAGAAGCGGCCCAGGAAAAGATCATCATTCCCAAAGAAGTGAAAACCGCGATGGAAGCCGGGTTGGCCGCCCGTCAACCGGTGAAGACGGACATCCCGTTCACCATCAGCGAGACCGTCGTCATGCCGGGCCCCCAGCAGGTGATTTATGTTTATTTTCTGCTGAAGGTGAAAAACGCGGACCTGGGTTATGCGCTCCCGGCCGCCCCCATCGTCGCCGATCCGACCGCAGCCGTTCCCCCCGCCAAGCTCCAGGCCAAAGGTCATGTTTTCGTCCAATTCTACAAGCTTGAAAACGGCAACGCCGGCCCGCTCGTGAAGGAACTCTACATACCGGCGGCGCTTGAATCCGACGCGACCGGATACGATCCCGAGGCCATGGACTGGTATTCCTTCGGCTATCCTCTCCCTCCGGGCAATTACCTGGCGGCAATCGCCCTGACCTCCAATGATCTCACCAAGAGCGGCATTCAGTATTACGAATTCTCCCTGCCCGATCCGGCCGGTTTCACCGAAAAACTCGAAACGTCCACCATCCTTTGCATGAAGGAATTCCGCCAGGTCGAAGCACCCGAAGCCAAGATCGGATTCCATCGGGGCCTTCTTTCCTGGTCCGTCGCCCGGATCACCCCCAACCTGACGAAAACCATCAAGGTCGGCGACGCGCTCGACCTCTTCTTCTTCATCTACGGCGCCCGCCCCAACGACGCCGGAAAATTCGACATTCAAATCGATTTTGAAGTCGTCCAGGGCGACAAAGCCCAGATCAAATTCGCCCCCGGGCAGTTTCAATCGCCGCTGGTCAGCCTGCCCCTTCCGATGACGCAATCGCTCGAGATCCGGACGGGCGACAAGGTGGAAAACAAACAGCAGGACCTCGCCGCCGGCAGTTATGTCCTGATCGTCAAGATGCTCGACAACGTTTCCGGCCTGAAAGGCGAGAAAAAGATCGAGTTCGTCGTTGAATAACCTGTACGTGTAACAACTCCACTAGATCGTGGAGCTGCCGTTCATGGAGGAATAAAAGTCCTCTTTTTCGGGAGGGCCGGCAGGAGGAAGATCCGGCTGCTTTTTCATCTGTCTCTCGTCCGTCTTTATATAGCCACCTTCCAAGCCAAAAACGGACGGGCGTTTTCGCCCGGATTCTCCGCGTTTTTGGAATGAAGACGAAAGGATTTTAACACTCGCGGAGGAAAAAAAGTCAATGGCCCTTGCCAACGGGCCCGGCCTTTTCTACACTGGAACGCGGGAATGCGATTTCTCACCGATCTTCATCTTCATTCGCGATTTTCCCGGGCGACGTCGAAGGACATGACCTTCGACACGCTGGCCGCCTGGGCGAAAATCAAGGGCCTCGCCCTTCTCGGTACTTCAGATTTCACCCATCCGGAATGGTGGCACCGGATCAAACGGGAGCTCGAACCGGCCGGAAAAGGTTTTTTTCGGCTGAAAAAGCCGAAGCCGCCGTCTGGCGGGCTCTCCCGGGAATTCGCCGCCGCTTCCGACGACGTTCATTTCCTCCTGTCCACGGAATTGAGTTTCATCTACGCTCAGAAGGAAAAAACCCGGAAAATCCACTTGATTCTGCTCGCACCCGACCTCCAAACGGCGGAAAAAATCAATCTCCGCCTGGGCAAAATCGGAAATCTTCGGTCCGACGGCCGTCCCATCCTCGGGCTGGACGCGGCCTCGTTTGCGCGAATGATCGCCGATATCAATCCCCGTTGCCTCATCGTTCCCGCCCATATCTGGACGCCCTGGTTTTCTCTTTTCGGTTCCCGATCAGGCTTCGATGCCGTCGAGGACTGCTTCGAGGACATGACTCCCTTTATCATCGCCCTTGAAACCGGCCTTTCCGCCGACCCCCGTATGATCCGGCGCGTTTCGGCGCTGGACCGGTTCGCCTTGATTTCAAACTCCGATGCTCACTCCCCATCGAAGCTCGGCCGTGAAGCCAACGCGTTCGACGCGGATTTCAGCTACCGGGGGCTCATCGAAGCGATTCGAAGCCGGAATCCCGCAAAGTTTCTTTACACCGTCGAATTTTACCCGGAAGAGGGAAAATATTACGCCGACGGCCACCGGAATTGCGGGATCGTCCTCGCGCCGAAGGAATCCCGAAGAAAGAAAAACCTCTGCCCCGCTTGCGGGAAAACGCTGACGCTCGGCGTCCGTCACCGGATCGAGGAACTGGCCGATCGGCCGGAGCGGCCGGTGACCGAAGGGAGAATCCCTTCGCTGCATCTGATCCCCCTCGATGAAATCATCGGAGAAGCCTGCGGACGAAGCCCGGCCTGCCGGTCGGTTCGGGGTTATTACTTCCGGCTGATCCGGGAATTCGGAAACGAGCACCGGATTCTGACCGAAATCCCCGGCGGCGAGCTTCGCCGGGCGGCCCCGGAACGTATCGCCCTCGGAGTCGAACGGGCGCGCCGGGGACAGGTCCGCGTCTTCCCCGGATATGACGGAAAATACGGCCAACTTCGCCTCTTCGATGGTCCGTCCGGACTTCCCGTTAAATAGGGATAATTGCCGTTAATAATTGGCAGAATCTCTTCATAGCCATGGATGCCTCCCAGAGGTCGCATAGCGGAGGGGGGCCACACGGCGATTCAGCCGTGGGGGGAACCGACGGGACTGGTTCCCGCGACCGGAGGGAGGTATTCATGGCCATCAGAGATTCCCTTGAAAATGAAGAGTTTCCGAGTTATGGGGGAGTCCAGGGCGGGCCGGTTCCTTGACATCCGCGGCCGCTGCTTTTATATTCTCAGCCGAGGAGTTTACGGTGGCGATCAAAATGCGGATTAAAGGGCTCGTCATCGATCCCATATCCAAGATGCCGATCGTCGTCCTTCAGGACCCGGAAACCGAACGCATCCTCCCGATCTGGATCGGGGTCTTCGAAGCCAACGCCATCGCTCTTAAAATCGAAAACATCTCCACTCCCCGGCCGATGACCCACGACCTGCTGACCAACCTTCTGTCCCAGTTGTCCGTCGCCGTGGAACGGGTCACGATCAGCGATATCCGGAACAATACGTTTTATGCCGTCATTCAATGCCGCCGTAACGACGAAGACCTCATCATCGATTCCCGGCCCTCCGACGCGATCGCTCTGGCCCTCAGGACGGACGCGCCGATTTACGTCGAAGAGGAGGTCGTCCGCCGGGCCCACAGCCTCACGCTCGACCCCTCGCTCGAGAACCCGGAAAATCTCCGCAAATGGCTCGAGACCCTTCAGCCCGAGGACTTCGGCAAATACCGGATGTGATCGCCTTCCCGCGATCATCCCCCCTCTCGTCGTCCGGCAGGACGCCTCAGGTTTTAAGGCGAAGGGTCAGATAGAGCCCTAAAATCCCGAAAAGAAGGGCCGGTCCCCAGGCCGCCAGGAATACGGGCAGAATCCCCACGCCCCCCAGGCTTTTAAAGATGCCGATCGTCGTCCAAAAAACGAGGGCGACGCCGAGGCTGACGCCGATTCCCACGAGCGCGCCGCGCTTTCCCATGGCAAAAGCGAACGGGATGCCGAGCAGGGTCATGATGACGGCGACAAAAGGGAAGGAGAGCTTCGAAGCCCGATCCACTCTCAACCGGGTGGTGTTGAATCCCACATTTTCAACCTCGCTGATATACCGGCCGAGTTCCCCGTACTTCATCTGGGACGGTTCCTTGGATTCGTTCAAAAAAAGGCCGCGGCCCTCCGGAACGGAAATATCCGAGGTACGGAAAAAGACCGGGTCGGGCGGGCGGGAAAAATCGGATCCCTGAAAATCCCGGATCCAGCCGTTCCCCAGAATCAGCGTTTGATCCACGAGGCGGGCGGTCGAGGCAAACACTTGCCGTTTTAACATCCAACGAACCGGATCGATTTCGAAGACCCAGAATTTCCGGAAGGTCATGTCCTTCGGGTTGAAATAATCGTAGTTAAAAAAACGATCCCGGGTCTTGTTCGTTTTCCAGGAAAATCCCTGCGCTCCCGAGGCCGGAGGCACGACGTCGTTGATCCGGTTCCAGACCTCCGCGGCTTTTTGGTTTTCTCGGGGCAGAAAGTCTTCCTGAATCAGGAACGACAGCCCCCCGATGAAGGCCGCCAGGACGAAGGCCGGGACGATCATCCGGAACACGCTCACCCCACAGGCCTTCATCGCCGTGATCTCGTTGAATTTATGAAAGAGGCCCAGGGTGAGAAGGGTGGCCATCAGGGCGGTCATCGGAAGGCCGAGCTGGAAAAATTCCGGAAGACGGTGGGAGATGTACTCCACCAGCATCGAAACCGGTTTCTCATGGGAATAAACATTCCCCAACCGGTCGAAAAACGTCACGACGCAGAAGATCGAAACGACGCTGACGAGGATCAAGCCGCCGATCCAGAGATACCGGCGGAAGAAATAGCGGTCCAGGATGTTCGGAAAAGGAAGACGGAGAAACAATCGGCGGACGAGCTCCCGGGGCCGGGCGGAAGTTTTTCCGGCCGGCGCTCCCGTGGGGGACGGGCCGGCGGACGGGGCCCCGACTTCGGCCAGGACGGAAACAAGCGGTTTTTGGACCCATTTGATGAGGAACGGCCGCTCCCGGGCCGAACGGATGAACAGAACCAAGCTGGCAGCGCCGAAAATGATGTTTCCGCCCCAGATCCCGAGCCACGGAGCCACCCGACCGTCGAGGGCCAGGCGTTCCCCGAACGTGATGAAGATGTAATAAGCCAGAATGATCACGAGGCTGATCGTGAAGCCGCTCGTCCGGCCGCCCTTTTTCGTGGAGAGCCCGAGCGGTAGGCCCATGAAAACGAAAATGAGGCAGACGAACGGAAGGGCGAAGCGCTTGTGGCTTTCGACGAGGTAGGTCCGGATTTCCCCGTTTTTTTGGCGGATCCCCAGGTCGGTCTTGATGGAATCCGGATGCCCTGCGGGGAGGCCGTGGCGGGAATAGCCCGCCTTTTCTTTTTTCAGGCGGACCAGGGCGGACCTGGCCGCGCCGAGGCTGGACCGGAGTTCGTCGATATCCTGCTCCCGGGCCCGCTTCTCGGCCGTGAAAGCGTTGGCCAGCCCGGAAAAATCGATTTCCTGTTCTATATGGGTCGAATCGACCCATTCGTAATATTCCGGCTTGTCGCCGAAGCTGTAGTGCTGAACGGCGTCGAAGAGTTCGACCGTCGCCCTTTTGGATTGGTGATAATAATTCAACCGGCCGCGGTCGGCCATGACGACCCGGGACTCCTGCGGGCCGCTGTTGAAGGCGATGAACGCCTTTTTCCAGTCGCCGTTTCGTTCGATGTCCTCCAGATACAGAACCAGGCCGGGAATCGTGGCGTTGAACTCCCGCGGATTGACGCGGATTTGGGCCTTGTCCAAGGCGGCGGAAACGGTCGTCTTCAGCCAGAGATAATTAAACCGCGGCGTAATGTACAACGTCAGGGCCAAGGTCGCCGCCCAGCTATAAACGGCGAACAGAAACAGCGGCCGGGCCATCCGGGCATGGCTTATCCCCAGGACTTTGAAGGCCACGGACTCCGAATCCGAGGACATGCGGCCCAGGCCCGCCAGGATCCCCATGATGACGGCCATCGGGATCGTGAAGGCGAGGATCGCCGGGACGAGATAGAGCAGGAGCTTGGTCGAATCGGTGAAGGAAACTCCCTGGGCGATGAAGAGCTCGGGATACTGGAGAATCTGGTTGGCCATCAGGACAAAACTGTAAACGAGGAGGCCGAGTCCGAACGGCGACAGAATTTCCCGGAGAAAATAGCGGTCGAGGATTTTTATTCGGAAAACACCCCACGTACCGATTTTGGGCCATGTCCGGCGGTAGCGAAACCGAATGATCATGGGCCTTATCATACCAGAAAGAAGGGAGAACGAGGATAAAAAAAGGGGAGCGGCCGGACAGCCGCTCCCCTTGCGAATTCATCCGGGGACGGGCGCTGAACAACGCCGGTCGCCCCGGTTTTCTTCAGTACATATCGCCGCCGGGCGAGGTCGGATAGGCGGATTTCTTGTCTTCTTCCGGAAGCTCGGTGATCAGGCCTGCGGTGGTGAGCATGAGTCCGGCGATCGAAGCCGCGTTCTGCAGGGCGATCCGGACGACCTTGGTCGGGTCGAGAATGCCCGCCTTGATCATGTCTTCATACTTCTCGGACAGGGCGTTGAAGCCGACGTCCTGCTTGGCCTCGCGGACCTTCTCCACAACGACCGAGCCCTCGACTCCGGCGTTGTTCGCGATCTGGCGGAGGGGCTCTTCGATGGCCCGTTTGATGATGTCCACACCGATCTTGAAGTCGCCTTCAACTTTGAGAGCCTCGAGGGACTTCTGGGCGCGGAGCAGGGCGACGCCGCCGCCGGGGACGATGCCTTCCTCGACGGCCGCCTTGGTGGCGTGCATCGCGTCTTCGACCCGGGCTTTTTTCTCTTTGAGTTCGGTTTCGGTGGCCGCGCCGACTTTGATCAACGCCACGCCGCCGACCATCTTGGCCAGCCGTTCCTGGAGTTTTTCCCGGTCGTAATCGGACGTGGTGTCGTCGATCTGGGTGCGGATCTGTTTGATCCGGGCCTGGATGTCGGCCGCCTTGCCCTTGCCCTCGACGATCGTCGTATTGTCCTTGTCGATGACGATCTTTTTCGCTTCGCCGAGCCAGGCGATGTCGACTTTTTCGAGCTTGACGCCGATGTCCTCGGTGATGACTTTGCCGCCGGTCAGGACGGCGATGTCCTCGAGCATGGCCTTGCGGCGGTCGCCGAAGCCGGGGGCTTTGACGGCAGCGCACATGAACGTGCCCTTGAGCTTATTGACGACGAGGGTGGCCAGGGCTTCACCCTCGACTTCCTCGGCGATGATGAGGAGCGGCTTGCCGACGCGAGCGACGTTTTCGAGAAGCGGCAGGAGCTCGCGCAGGTTGGAGATCTTCTTTTCGTGGAGAAGAATCAGGACGTTTTCCAGGACGCATTCCATCCGGTCGGCATCGGTGATGAAATAGGGGGACAGGTACCCGCGGTCGAACTGCATGCCCTCGACGATGTCCAGGGCCGTTTCCATGCTCTTCGCTTCCTCGACGGTGATGACGCCGTCTTTGCCGACTTTGTCCATCGCTTCGGCGATGATCTTGCCGATGGATTCGTCGTTATTGGCCGAGATGGCCCCGACCTGGGCGATCATTTCGCCGGAGACCTCGCGGCTGATTTTCTTCAGCTCGCCGACGACGGTCTCGACGGCCTTGTCGATCCCTTTCTTGATCAGGGTCGGATTGGCGCCGGCCGTGACGTAGCGGAGGCCCTCGCCGTAGATGGCCTGCGCCAGGACCGTCGCGGTCGTGGTGCCGTCGCCGGCCACGTCGGAGGTCTTGGACGCCACTTCCTTCACGAGCTGGGCGCCCATGTTCTCATAGGGATCCTTAATCTCGACTTCCTTGGCCACGGTCACGCCGTCTTTAGTGCTCGTGGGGGATCCGAATTTTTTGTCGATGACGACGTTCTTGCCCCGGGGGCCGAGGGTCGCCTTCACCAGGTTGCTCAGGATATTGACGCCCTTGAGCATCGAATGACGGGCATCGTCGCCCAAAAGAATTTGTTTGGCCATGTGTTTTGTTCTCCTTCAGGATTGCGCCGGATCAGGCGAGGACCGCCAGAATCTCTTCTTCGCGCAGGATGATGTGTTCTTCGCCGTCGATCGTCACTTCGGTTCCGGCGTACTTGCCGATGAGAACCTTGTCGCCGACTTTCACCAAGAGGGGAATCACCTTGCCTTCATCGGTCGTCCGGCCTTTGCCGACGGCGATGACTTCCGCCTCCTGGGGCTTCTCTTTGGCCGTATCGGGGATGATGATACTGCCTCTTTTGACCTCTTTTTCCTCGATCCGCTTCAGAAGAACGCGGTCGTGTAACGGGGAAATCTTCATGAAAACCTCCATTAAAAGTGATTTAGCAGTGCTTGCGTGCGAATGCTAATTTAACACTTAAAGAGACGGCTGTCAAGGGGGAAAACGAGAAAAATTAGCAGACGTGACCGTCGATTGCTAAATTTTTTTTATTTTCAGCGATTTGGCCTTGTTGTGGAGCGTATTTCGGTGGAGGCCCAATGATTCGGCCATCCTGGACTTGTTCCCCTTGAACTTCCGGAGGGCGGTTTCCAGGTAGATTTTTTGAAATTCTTTCAGGGCGTCTCGGTAACGGACTTCCTTCTCGACCATGTCCTTGGTCAGGAGTTCCATCTTCTGATGAATCGACATTTCCTCAAATTTCTTGTCCATGGGTTTTCTCAGTTTTGAAAATCTTTTGATACGCGGTTCGGGCCGCGTTTTTAAGCTCCGCGGGAATCAAGCCGACGACCGCCTTCGTCAACCCGTAGCAATAGGGCGCGATGCGCGACTCGGCGACGGCCGTCCGGTCGACCGGAAAAACGAGGAGGGCGAAGACGAGCGCCCCGCCGATCAAGATCCCCTCGAGGCAGCCGAACACGCCGCCCAGGAAATGGTTGACGACCTGGATCGTCCCTTTTATCAGCTTCGAGAGGAAAAAGGCGAGGAGCGCCCCGGCTATGACGACGACTAAGACAATGAAAAGAAATCCCAGGAACTTGGTCGCAAGCGGGTTGTGGATGAATCCGCCGAGCAGGTCGGCCGCTTTCTGGTAATGATATGCGGCCAGGACGAAGCCGCCGACGGCGGCGGCCACGCCGATGAGCTCCCGGACCAGGCCCTTGATCAAGCCGATGATGACGGTCACCGCGATGATGATCGCGAGCACGATTTCCAGCCAACCGATCATGGCGACGGCCTCCTTTCCCGGAGCGCTTCAACCATCTCGTAGCCCCCATCCTTGATGGAGCCGAAAGCGACGTGGGGTTTCACCCGGCCATGGAAATCCGATCCCGCGGTGGGGACCAAATCGAACGTTCTCGCCTCTTCGAGGTAGAAGCGGGTTTGTTCGGCGTCATGATAGGAAGTATAAACCTCGAGGCCGGCCAGGCCGAAGTCCTTCAGCCGGTCCAGATCCTCATGGGTCGTCTTCTGGAAATACGCCCCCGGATGGGACAGGACGGCCGCCGCCCCGACCCGGGCGGATTCTTCCAGGACCTCGAGAAGCGCGATGTGCCGTTTCGGAACATAGGCGGGAGCCCCGTCGAGGAAAAAATCCCGGTAAAATAACGAAGGCGGAAAAGGTCGGCCGTCGTCGCCGTAATATTTCCGCAACTTGGGATCGCGACGCGATTCCGGCTTATCTAAGAGGATGCGGGCGATCGTCACGCCCAGCGGAGCCATCTCCGGAGAGGCGGCCTCCACCTCTTCCCAGGAGATGCCGACGCCGAGGGCCCGGAGGTTGACGACCCTCTCGCGGGCTTCCTGCCAACGCGTTTCGGCAACCCGTTCCACGATCCCGGCGACGCGGGCGTTTTCCCAGTCAAGGAAAGGCAACTGGCAATGAAACTCCCGGTCATCGTACATCGTCGTGACTTCCATGCTCGGAACGATCTCCACGCCTTCTTTACGCCCGGCTTCCAAGGCGGCCGGGTAGGCGGCGACGGTGTCGTGATCGGCGATCGCGATCGCGGCGAAGCCGGCCTCCGCGGCCATTCGGGCGATCGCCTCCGGCGAATAATCGCCGTCGCTCGACCGGTCCGAGTGGATATGGAGGTCGACGCAGCCGGATTTCACAGATCGGCCTTCCCCGACAGGAGACGGTAAATTTCGAGGTATTTTTGGGACGTTTTGGCGATGATCTCGTCGGGGAGAACCGGAGGATCGGACTTTTTATCCCAGCCCGTGGTCTCCAGGTAATCCCGGACGAACTGCTTGTCCAAAGAAGGCTGCCCCTTACCCGGCTCGTACGTGGCCAGGGGCCAAAACCGCGAGGAATCCGGGGTAAAAATCTCGTCGACGAGAACAAGCTCGTCGCCGGCCAGGCCGAATTCGAATTTCGTATCGGCGATGATGATCCCTTTCGAGAGCGCATGGAGAGTCGCCCGGTTATAAAGGTCCAGACTGACCTTGCGGATCTTTTTGGCCAGAGCGGAGCCGACGATTTTTTCCATCGCCTTGAACGAAATGTTCTCGTCGTGGCCGACATCGGCTTTGGTCGAGGGGGTAAAGATCTGTTCGGGGAGACGATCCGCTTCCTGGAGGCCTTCCGGAAGCTTGATCCCGCAGACCTTATTCGAGCTCTTGTATTCCTTCCATCCCGACCCGGCAAGATATCCGCGGACGACGCATTCGATCGGTACGACCTTCGTTTTTTTAACGAGCATCGCCCTCTTATCGAGAAGGTCCCCGTATTTCCGGAGAATCGGGGGAAAAGCGGCGACGTCGGCCGCGATCATGTGGTTGGGACATACGAGCGACGTGTATTCGAACCAGAACCGGGAAAGCTGGGTCAGGACCTGGCCTTTGTGTGGAATCAACGAGGGAAGAATGAAATCGAAGGCTGAGATCCGGTCGGTGGCGACGATCAAGAGCTTGTCATCGACCTCGTAAACGTCGCGGACTTTCCCTTTCCTAAAAAGACGGAGGTCCGGAAGAATGACGTCGGAGAAGGGTTGGCTCATGGTTCACCTGATCGCTTCTGATTTCGAGACAGCGATCTTCATCATACCTAAAAGAAAGAAGCGATTCAACTGGCCGCGCGCCGTCAGTTGATTGAGGGACAGCAAAAGAAACAAGAACGACGGTCATTTGAAAAGGGAATGCCTCGCGTAAATCACAATGTCCTAGCTCCGAAGAGTCGCGTAGGGCGGGGAAGCCCCGTGTCCTGCCTAATAAAGGTCATTGTGAAAGGCTTCTTTGGACCCTGACAACCAAGGGTTGTGTAGGGCGATCCCTCACGCCAAGAGCGGGGAGGACTGCAAAACCCGCAAGGCATCGGGGGGAGCAGGGCAAGCCGCGCGTTCGAAGATGCGCGGCCGTTGCCCGTTGCCCTCACCCTAAGAAGTGGGGAGGACTCAGGGGGAACCCAGAAAGGGTTCCCTCTTAAAGGAATCACGGGGAAAAGAGGCCGATGAAGGAAAACATTCGGTCCGACGGGCTGTGGTCGCGGCGGTAGGAATGGAAATCCGGATCGCAGTGATTACAGGCGGACAAGCCCGCGGGCGGGCCGGGTGGAACGCCGGCGGACCGCAGCTGCAGGGCGTTGGCGGCCTCGAGGTCGAAGAAGTATTTGCCCGGCCGGCCGGCGGGAACGAACAGGTCGTCCGGGAATTCGGCCGATAAAAATTCCCTTCGGACGTCCTCCCCGACTTCGTAGCAGGCGGGCCCGATGCACGGTCCCGCCGCCGCGACGATGTCCGCGGGGTTTGTTCCGAAACGCGTCTTCATCGCCCGGACGGTTTTCTGGACGATGCGCGAACGCGTCCCCCTCCACCCCGCATGGATCGCGGCGACGACCCGAAGCCGTTCATCCATCAGGAGCAGGGGCAGGCAATCGGCGGTTTTAACGACCAGGAGAAGGCCGGGAACGTTCGTGACGAGGGCGTCCCCCCGGGGGCGGACGGGCGGGACATCGTCAATGATATGTACGACATCCGAGTGGATCTGGTCGAGCAGTACGGGCCGGAGATTGCGCTCGCGGGCAAAGGCCTGAAGGTCGTACTCGTTGAAATCTTTCCTTCCGAACCCGTGGACAAGATCCGGAACGCGCGAAAGGCTTTCATCAATCAGATAATGCATCGGTCTCAGCATTATAGAAAAAGTCGGGACAGATTGAAAACCTGTCCCTTAGCCCCTCTTCCCGTTACCCGGTAGCTTTGTGTTTGACTTTCCTTTCAGGACCGGTATAATCTTAGGCTTTCCCGACATGGGAGGAGGTGAATCCCTAGTGGCCTTCGTAGTAATCGATGAAGGCGAACCGATCGAGAGCGCCCTTAAGCGTTTCAAGAGAAAAGTGCAACAGGAAGCGATCATCAAAGAGATCAAGAAGCACTCCGTCTACTTTAAACCCGGCGAACGCAAACGCATGAAAGAGGCAATGGCTCGGAAGCGGATGCGCCGTCGCTTGAAACGCGATAAAGACCTCGAATATTGACGGTTTCAGCACCTCCTCGTCCGCCGGCGTCCCCGAAACCGGCGTGGCTTAAGGTCAAATTTCCGGATAACGAGGCCTATTTCTCCGTCTCCGCCCTACTCGAAAAGCGCGGCCTCCACACGATCTGCCGGAGCGCCCGCTGTCCGAACATCGGCGAGTGTTGGACGCAGAAAACGGCCACGTTTCTCCTTTTGGGAAACACTTGCACCCGGTCCTGCGCCTTTTGCGCCGTGGCCAAGGGACGCCCGGAAGCGCCTTCCGCCGACGAACCCGAACGCGTCGCCGACGCGGCCGTTCTTCTCGGCCTTAAATACGCCGTTTTGACCTCAGTCACGCGCGACGACCTCCCCGACGGCGGGGCGGCGCATTTCGCCGCGACGATCGCCGCCTTGCGCCGCCGCCTTCCCGGCGTCCGGGTGGAAACGCTCATCCCCGATTTCCAAGGCGATCCCGAGGCCCTCGACCGGGTTCTGGCGGCAGTCCCCGACATTCTCAACCACAACCTGGAAACGACCGAGACGCTGTATCCTTCGATCCGGAGGCCGGTCGAGTCTTATCGACGCTCCCTGGACGTGCTCCGGCGGGCCAAAACGCGCGGTTTCACGACGAAATCCGGG
>JAPKZG010000072.1 GCA_026393895.1 Candidatus Aminicenantota bacterium | reverse complement strand
CCGAAGGGTTCGATTATTACGAAGACAAATTCCCGGCTGAACGCTGGTACCTGACGGCCGACGAGGTCAATCGCAAGGTCGTCCCCTGGCTTGAATCCCGTCACGACAAACCGTTTTTTGTCTGGGTTCATTACTCCGACCCGCACGATCCCTATTCCCCGCCGGACATGCCGGAAGACCTCAAGCTGCGGCTCAACGGCCGGGAAGTGGGGTCTTACCGGCTGAGCGATTACGCCTGGAATAAGGTCGAACTCGACCTTCGGGCCGGGGAAAACATCCTCCTTTTCGAAACCAAAAATCCCTACCAAACGGATCCCTCCAAGTTCGCGGCCTGGATCGATCCGATCCGCTTCGGCCCGGAAGACGGGATGAAGGATGTTTCGTGGGAGCATACGCAACGGTGGCTCATCGTGCCGGAGACCGGTACCCACTTTTTAAAAAGCGGGGCGTTTATCACCCTGCGGGCTCCGACCGCCCGCAAGGTCACGATGGAATTCCGGGGACAGATCTACCTGACGACCTCCGCGGTCCGGGAGCTGTACCGGCGTGAAGTCGAATACCTGGACGGAAAAATCGGCGAGCTGCTGGCTGCGCTGGACCGGCTCGGCCTTCGGGACAATACGGCCGTCGTCGCCGTCGGCGACCATGGCGAAGGATTGGGGGAGTATAACCTCGAATCCGGGGCGATCCACTACGGCCACGTCAACTTTCTGGAGAAGATCTACCTCCACGTGCCCCTGATCGTCTCGATACCCGGGGACCGGCGAAACGGCACGCGGCGGACCGAGCCCGTCACCCTCCTGGACATCGCCCCCACGTTTATCAGGCTGTTCGGGCTCGAGGGATTCCGCGGGCTTCCTGGCCGCGACCTTCTCACTCTTCCCAAGGGCGCGACCATGCCGGTGTTTGCGGAAACCTATCGGCCGGAATCGGATCGGAACCGCTTTGCCCTCTTCGAGGCGCCCTGGCACATGATCCTGGACCCGGAACTCGGCCGCCGCAAGATATACAATCTGTCCGCAGACCCGGCGGAAAGCGCCGACCTTTGGGGCACGGCCTCGGTCCCCGCGGATGTCAGCCGCGATTTCGAGAAGCGGCTCGGTCATTTCGCCCGTCAAATCCTCGCCGAAAAAAAGGACGCGTCCATCGACCCGAAAGCCGAGGAAATGCTCCGGTCGTTGGGCTATATCGGGAAATAAGACCCGACTGGGCCGAAGCGCCCGCTTCCCGCTCGTTGACTTTGTTTTGGGGATCGCTATAATTTCCCTTCTCTCCGAGTCGAAGAGGCTAAAGCCTAAGCGCAACGCCTCGAGACCAACGGGCGAAGCCGGAAACGGTTTCACCTTCCATCTTTGAAAAGGAGGATCCATGATCGGCACCCTGAAATCCACTCTCAAACGCTTTGCCGTCGGGACGGCTTGCGCCTTGGCTTTTTGCCTCTTGACGGCTCCCGCCTTCATGCTGGCGGATGAGGAAGAACAAAAAGCGGCCGAACAAGACCAGGCGGCGAAAATCACCGAAGAGATCCTGGTCGTCGGTAAGGCCCCCAAGGCCCAGCCGGTTTCGACCGTCACGACCATCTCCACGACCCTGATCGAGCAATACAAACCCCGGGACCTTTCGGAAGCGATCCAATACGCGCCGGGAGTGAACGTCACGGTCGGCAGCAAACGCGAAGCCACCCTGAAGCTTCGGGGCATGGATTCGCGCCGCATCGCCCTCCTCATCGACGGCGTTCCGAGCTACGAACCGTACTACGGGTCATTCGACCTCAAGACGGTTTCGGCCGCCGGGCTCGATTCGATCCAGGTCACCAAGGGCCCTTCCTCCGTTCTGTACGGTCCAAACACGCTGGCCGGCATCGTCAACGTCATCACCCGCCGGCCGGGCGAGGACCCGTTCCTAACCGTCCAGGGAAGCCTGGGCGCTGATAAGACCGCCAGCGCCGGTCTCGACGGCGGATTCAGGTGGAACCGGTTTTCCGTGGTCGGTGACGTCGCCTGGCAGAATTCGGACGGCTTCTCCTATCCGGATCCTGTGACCGGGGACAAAACCGACCTGATGAACACGTATTACGAACGTTTTAACCTCAACGCCAAGGTTTACTACGCGCCCTCGGACGACACCGAAATCATGATCAACGGCGGCGTTTATCAATCGAAATACGGCATGCCTCCGGCCACGGGCGTTCAGAAAGCCCGGTATTGGTATTTCAAGAATTGGGACCGCACCACCCTGAACGCGGGCGGGTTCACGTCCCTGGGGGAAGGGGCCACGCTCCGCTTCCGGGCGTTCTACGTGAACTACCGCAATACGATGGACCAATTCAAGGACATGGCGATGACCAAGCGCCAGTTCGAAAGCACTTTTGACAATTACGTCTTCGGCGCGTTCGCTCTCTCCGAATTCAACCTCGCCTCCTGGAACACGTTGAAAGCCAGCCTGAATTATCAGAAGGACGTCGCCCGGACCCAAGACGACGTCGGGCTGGAGTTCGATGAATTCAATCAGGGAACCTTTTCCGCGGCCATGGAGGACCAGGTCGCCCTCAGCGATAAATGGCAGGTCGTCGGCGGCGTCAGCTTCGACCTTATCGACAAATTCTCCGGCGGAACCTCTTCCCGGCTCAATCCCATGATCGGCGTTAAGTTCACCCCCGCCGACGAACTGGATCTCCATCTCTCGTTCTCCCGGAAATCCCGGTTTCCGAACATGCGGGCGATGTATTCGCCCTCCAGCGGGACTCCGGACCTCCTGAGCGAGACGGGGACGAACGCCGAAGCCGGGTTCACCTGGGACGCGGGCGTCCGCCTGTCGGGCGCGGCGTTTCTGTATGAATTCAAGAACATGATCGACTCGATCACCATGCCTGACGGGACGAAAAGGAACTTGAACGTCGGCCAAGCTCACATCAACGGCTTTGAACCTCGTATTTCAACCTCGACGCCGTCTTGGCCTATGACTTCGGCCATTTCGAATTGTTCGTCAAGGCGACCAACCTTTTCGACGATTACATTTTTACCGAGCCCATCTTCCCCTGGCGGACCCGGTTCTTCGAATTCGGCGTCCGCGTCAATGTGTTCTGAGGGCGGATGACCTGAATCAAGTTGCGCCCCGGCCGCGTCTGAGGACGCTACCGGGGCCGCTTTTTCAATCCCTTCCGCCGTAGTGTTGATCAGAATGTCCGCGGAGATGAGAGTGAAAACGGCCGGGGTGACTGGATATCCCCAGGTTTTATGAGGGCAAAGTAGATCGGGCCGGCGCTCTTGATCCGCTATTATTAATCCCGGAGAGCGTCGTAAACGATTTTGGCAATTTGAATGTCCTGCACGGCCACACCGGTTAGATCGGCGACCGTTATTTGATCGTCCGAAGTCCGGCCTTTGACTTTCCCGGTAACGACGGCGCCTAACTCAACCGCTTTTTCTTTTGGGATCGCTTTTTCTTGGATGGCTCGAAATATTTCGCCCCTCGTCAGACACTGAGAGAGGCTGTCGGCGACGATCAGATCCGCTTTTTGAAGGATGAACGGATCCAATTCTTGTTTTTCCGGCGTATCCGAGCCGACGGCCGTGATATGCGTTCCCTTTCGAATTTGACCCGCCTGGAGAAGCGGCGTTTTGGAGGGTGTCGCCGTCACGATCAAATCGCAAGCGGCCGCGATTTCTCCGGTCTCCAAAGTCGTTTGAATGTCGAATCCGGAGGTTTTCATCTCCTCTTGATAGGCCTCGAGTTCCGCCTGATGAAGACCCCAAACCAGGGCTTTCCGGCAAGAGACCACGGATTTCAGATATAGCAATTGCAGTTTGCCTTGAATTCCCGCTCCGATGATTCCGATCCGGTTTGCCTTTTGGGGAGCCAGATATTTGGCGGCAACAGCCCCCGCCGCCGCGGTGCGCACATTGGTCAAGTGGCCTTCATCCAGCAGGAGGCATAGCAACCGGCCCGTTTTTTGACAGAAGAGGAGCATCAATCCGTCGCTTGAGGAAAGCCCCCGCTTTGGATTTTCATAAAAACCGGAGGCGATCTTGATCACGTAGTGAGCGTCTCCCTTCAAATACCCGTACTTGATATGGACATCTCCCGGAGGGTCATTGAAGAGGAGTTCGGCTACGGGAGGAACAACGGCCCGCCCCTCCGAGTAGGCCGCGAATCCGGCTTCGATGGCGGGCAGCAGATCAACGGAAGGAAGAATTTTTCGGATCTGATCCAGGCCGACGATTCTCGGAATATTCTCCTTCACCGGATTTCCTCCAAAGTTTCGCCGATGCGGCGGAGACCGGCGGTCAGATACTCCTTTTCCGAACCGATGCCGATGCGGAGCCGGCGATCCATCCCAAAACAATCTCCGGCCACGATGAAAGTCCTTTTTTCCCTTCTAATTTTCGTCACGAGTTCCGTGGAATTGATATCCAGGTCGTATTTCAGGAAAACCATCCCGCCGGCCATCGGCGGGATGAAGCGGAAAAGGCCTTTCCGGCCGTCCGCCCAGGCTTTCAAGACGGCGATGTTTTCCTGAAGCACGTTCCGGTTGCGCCGAAGAATTCTCGCTCTTAATTCGGGTTGCAGGGCCAAGGCCGCGATGCGATTGCTGAGGATGGCCGTGGCGATGGTCGTATAGTCGCGGCGCGCCCAGCAATCGGCGATTTCGCGATGAGGCCCTACGAGCCATCCGATGCGGAGCCCGGGCAGGGCATAGGCTTTCGAAAGTCCGCCGGCGACGATGGCTTTCTCATATGTCTTCCAAAAGGAAGGAGTCTCCTGACCGGAAAATTCCGCCCCTCGGTAAATCTCATCGGCGTATAGCCAAGCCCCGGCCTGTTTCGCAAGTCGAATGATTTCTCGCCTGGCCTCCTCGCTCAATACGGCGCCGGTTGGGTTGTTGGGATTACATACGGCGATCATTTTGGTTTTCGGCGTGATCAGCGCGGTCAATTCGTCGAGATCCGGCTGCCATCGCAGCTCTTCTTTCAAATAAAACGGCTTGACCTTGATCTGAAAGGCGTTCGCGACTCCCCAAATCTGCATATAATTGGGAAGCATCAGGACCAATTCGTCCCGGGGCTCGAGAAGACTCCAAATCGTCACGAAATTCGCTTCACAGGATCCGCTGGTCACCAGGACATTTTCCCGGTCTGTTCCGGGATACAAAGCGCAGATCGCCTCCCGTAATTCGATTGAACCGTTCGTCTGTCCGTACCCGATTCGGACGGCATGTAATCTGCGAAGCTCGCGATCGTCCAGCAATTCCTCCAGAGTCAAAGGATGGATGCCGGTTTCCGTCAGATTATACTCGACGGTGTTTTCCCATAATGACTGGGTTCTCTCCAATTCAAAGGTTTCGATTTTCATGGCCGTGCTCCACATGGGGTTTTATACGAGAAGGGAGGACGTCTTCCGATTCCGGCCGGAAGGAACGATTATTCAAAGAGGAACATTGACGTCGACATCTGATTTTCTGCATTCATCAACCCGTAAAATCTCTTTACTGATTAGGGCATGCAGAACCTGCAAGAAGCGTTCGTATTTCCCCGGTTTTCTTCCCTAATGTCGGGAAATAAAACGGACGGTCCGAACCGTCAATCTTCCTCTGAAAATATTATAATCAGCTTCTTTTACGATTACAAGCTTCTGTATGGGGTCAGGACATTAGCGAAATTTTTGAAGACTACCCCGCGGCTTGTCGCCATGACCAGGCAGCGCTTCTTGTTCTCGAGGTATTTGTTATAATCGCCCTTGAACCTGGTCGGCCCGGTCGTGTTCCGGAAAGTCACAACGGCTAGTCCGGCCGCCGGACCAATCTCGGCGTTCAGCGGCCCAAAAGCACTTCAGTTCATTCGGGCGTGAAGGCGGTGTTCGCGGCAGGCAACAACGCTTTCACCGTTCGGATCGACAGCATGTTCTGAGTATGGGGGCGTGGCGGCCCGGGGTTCAGGTCAAGATCATCGACGATTTCGCCGCCGGGCCGCGGCGACCGCCCGGAGACCGAATTCAGAATAGATTGATCTTAGTTCTTCGCTTTCGGCGTGCCGCTATCATTCTTCTTGCCGAGGTCTTCCTCGACCGCCGCTTGCTTCGCCTCGATCATGTGTTTATCAGGCTGCCTTTCTGTCGTCTGGCTTGGAACGGCGGGCGCAGCGGGAGGCACCGGCTGCTCTTTGCGCGATCCGAATGTAAGCGCATAAGCCCAGGTAAATTCCGCGCCCATCAGAAATATCTGGGCGGAGTAGTACACCCACACCAACACGACGACCAGCGAACCGGCGGCACCGAATGCTGAAGTCAGGCTGCTCTTGCCGAGGTAGAGCCCGATCAGAAATTTGCCGATTGTAAAGAGCAGAGAGGTCACGGCGGCGCCGATCCACACGTCCGCCCAGACGACTTTCGCCCGCGGTATGATCTTGTAGATCATGGCAAACACGGTCGTGGTGATGGCGAAGCTGACCAGAAAATTTAGAACGTTCGCAAGGATTTCCCAGTGGGCGAACAGCGGTTTCCACCATTTCCCCAGTGCGGCCAAGGCCGTACTGACCACCAGTGACACCATCAACAAAAAGCCGATGCCCAAGATCATGCCGAAAGACAGCAGGCGCGCGCGCAAAAACCTCCAGATTCCACCCTTTTTTCTTTTGGGTACGCGCCATATACGATCCAGCGCCGTCTGCAATTCGCCGAACACCGTTGTCGCCCCAATCAACAGCAGGATTCCCCCGATCAGCGTGACGGTGGCGCTTTCGGCCGGGTTGTTCACGCTTTCGAGCAATCCTTGCACGGCCTCGGCGCCCTGCTGCCCCATAAGGTCCTGCAACTGTCCGACAATTTCGCCGCGCGCGGCTTCAACGCCGAAGATAAGTCCGGCAATGGAAATTACAATCAGCAATAACGGTGCGATCGAGAACATGGTGTAGTAAGCCAGGGCCGCTCCCATGCTTTGCGAATAGTCGTCGACCCAAGATGAGACCGCGACTTTAATCAGAATCCAGATATTTTTTATGGTCATGAAAACTCTTACTTCTTGTAATACTTCATTGCCTCTGGAATCTCTGATTTGATTTTCTGCATCCGATTCTCGTCGGAGGGGTGCGTGCTCAGGAATTCCGGCGGATTCGTTCCCGCGTTCTGAGACATGCGTTGCCAGAACCCGATCGCGGCGTTGGGGTCGTACCCGGCCATAGCCATGAAGATTAACCCAAGGTGGTCGGCTTCGCTCTCCTGAAGACGGTTGTACGGCAGAACCGCACCCAGCTGGACCCCCACGCCGAAAAGGGACATCCAGATCTGCTGGGTCTGTTGGGGTTTCTGCTTGAGCGCTTGCGCGAGGACCTGTCCGCCCAGCTGGGAGACCAGCGCCTGGCTCATCCGCTCGTTGCTGTGCTTGGCCACGGCGTGAGCGATCTCGTGCCCAATCACAACGGCCAGGCCGATTTCGTTCTGGGTGATCGGAAGGATGCCGGAGTACACCGCAACTTTCCCTCCCGGCATGCACCAGGCGTTGGCTTCCTTGTTTTCGATGAGGTTGAATTCCCACTTGTACCCTTTGAGATTCTGGGACAAATTATTCTGGGCGAAATATGTTGTCACGGCGTTTTGGATGCGCCGGCCGACTTGTTTAACCATATTCGTCTGCGCCGCGTTCGGACTCAGCTTGTTTTCCTTCATGAACTGGCCGTACTGGACGAAGCTCGTCGAAAGCATGTCGGCATCAGAGACGAGTGAGAGCTGACGCCTTCCGGTGAGCGGAACGAGGCTGCAAGATTGAAATAGAAGCACCGCAGTCAGAAGGACAAAGAATCCGGCTCGTTGCTTTTTCATGGTTTATATCTCCGGTGGCATCGTTTAGGATAAACGGATGGGAATATCAATTTTCCCGTATGCTCGCATTTTAAAGCTCATTATTTGCAGTGTCAATAGTCGTGACCCGCCCCCCCGTTTCTCGACGGGCCTTAGAACTTTTTTGATAACACATCCTGGAGCATCTGTTTATCGAGGGTTAAATCGGCCACCAATCGCTTCAAGCGGCGGTTTTCATCTTCCAACTGCTTCAGCCGACGAAGCTCTGAAATCCCCAAACCCGCAACCTTCTTTTTCCAACGATAAAATGTCGCCTCGGACATCTCCATCTTCCGAGTGATCTCCACAACCGGAGTCCCGCTCTCCGCTTGGCGCGTCCTCATTTCGTTGTAGAACCGTAAAAATTTATTTTAAATCTGCCGGAAATCGGGTACAATTTATCCTTAAAACTTTAACAGGGGCGCGCATGATCCACGAAGAACAAGACGAGGAAATCAGCATCTTCGATTATCTGAGCATCCTGTGGAAAAGAAAATGGCTCATTCTCATCCCGACACTCGTCCTGGCCGCCGCGGCCGGCATCGTTGGTTTTGTAATAACCCCCGTTTGGGAAGTCGACGCCATCATCCAACCGGGCTTTTATTTGTTTTCGGATAATGCCGGCCAATATAGAGAAACCCCCGTCTCGGAACCGTTCCGAATGGCCGTCCAGATCAGTCAGCAATCCTTTAACAGACTCATCGCCTCGGAATTGAAACTGGACGAACGAAGATTTCCCGAACTCTTCGCTGAAAACATTAAGAACACCTATTTCATACGGACCTGGCTGAGAGTGACTGATATCGATAGGGGCACAAAGATCCTGATCTCTCTTCTCCAACATCTGAAGGCCGAATTCGACGGAAAACTAGACATGGAAGTGAAAAGGCTCGAAACTCAGATTTTTGAACAAGAAAACACGATTAAAGATAAGCGGGCTGAAATCGTACTTTTAGAGATCCAAAAGACAAAATCGCTCGCGCAAATCGCGTCGGAGGAAACCATAATCAAGATTTCCGAAGAACGCCGCCAAAACATCTCCGTGGAAATGGCGTCCGCTAAAACGAGGACGGATGCTCTGGAAGAGCAACTGAAAAAAGCCATCGAGACCCAACAGAAGGGAAGCGACGCGATCTCTCTCGGGCTCCTTCTCTATTCCAGCCAAATCCAGAGCAATATTCAATATTACAACTTGCTGGATGAAAAAATGAACGCGGAAAAGGTTCTTCAGGAAAATTCTCGTTTAAAAATCAAATCGACGACCGAAGACAGCAAGGAAAACGATGCTCATATCGGCATATTAAAGAACGAGATCGATAACATCGGTAATGCGATCAAACTCATCTTGGAACGAAAAGCCCGCATCAAATACGCAGAAGTCATCAAAGACCCATCGGTCTCGGATCACCCCATGGCCCCGAGAAAAGCGATGTATATCCTTTGGGGAGGCTTGATTGGCTTAAGCGTCTTCAGCCTGGCGGCTTTATTCCTCGAGCGCCGCGATAAATATCGGTCCCGATCCTAAGCTCCTGAAGCGATTTCCTTGCGAAATCCCGAAGAATTCCATATATTCGGGATGGACGGAATGTCGGCTTCCGCCCAGAAGATCTTGATGCTTGCGAACGGCACAATCTCGGCACTCAGGGAAGGCGTAACCGGAGGTGGCGGTGACCTCATCGCGCTTCAAAATATCCTAAGCCACAAGTCGCTTTCGATGACCCAGCGATATGCCCACCTCATTCCCGAACACATCGAGAAGTCGCGGCAGATCATGCAGGATTTCTGTGATGCGGGCGTGTTACAATCTGGTGACACATAAGTGACACAGTCGGCGGGCAGAGACGTTCTAAGGGCAGTAATTCATTGAATATATTGATGCCGGGGTGGCGGAATTGGCAGACGCAAGGGACTTAAAATCCCTCGCCCTGAAAGGGGTATACGGGTTCGATTCCCGTCCCCGGCATTGTTTTTTCCCCAAATAAACTCATTTTTCAGCAATTGACGGGGGGCCGGACCTTATCCCGAGACGGGCCGGCGGGGCCAAGAATGAACTCTTTCTCCTCTCCGCGGACAAGTTCTTTTTCAATGATTCGATGCGCCGTTTGACCATCCGCCGGACGGCCGACGGCGGCATCGCGGGCTTCGAATTTTCGGAGCGCATCGGCCCGGTCGACTTTTTCGCCCGGACATCCCGGCCGCTTCCCGCGGACCGCAAGGAAATCACCCTCGACCCGGCTCTCACCGACCGGCTGGTCGGCGTCTACGAACTCAGCCCGGATTACACAATCACGATTATGAAGGAAAACGGCCGGTTGCTGGGCATGGCGACCGGTCAGCCCAAGGTCGAGCTCTTCCCCGAATCGGAAACCGCCTTCTTCCTCAAGATCGCGGACGCCCAGATCGTCTTCACCCTGGACGCGTCGGGGAAGGCGACCGGGCTGACTTTTACTCAGGGAGGGCTGACGCTTCCCGCCCGAAAAATCAAATGAATTGAAAGAAGGATCGGTCGCCGTTCCTCGACGATTAAAAAATCGACGCCGTTACCGCGACTTCCGGAACGTTCGCATGAAGATAGGGAGCAGCTTCCTTAGACCCCTGAATCTCAGGGACAGTTTTTTCCCGTAAAGGAAATGGAGCCCTCCCAGCAATCCGGCGTAAACCGATTTGTCATGGGGATACCACCACATATTCTTTTGGACGAACGGCATCGCGTCGTCGACGACGACCCGGGTCTGGGTCATTTCCTCCAGGCCGATATAGCCGTGCGTCCGGCCCAGCCCGGACTCCTTGAAGCCGCCCCACGGGGTTTCGGCCAGGCCGTGGCTCATGAGGTGGTCGTTGATGGACACGGTGCCCGCTTCGAGCCGGGACGCGATGGCCCTCGCTTTTTTCCGGTTCCGCGTCCAGACGGAGGCGGTCAGGCCGAGGTTTGAGCGGTTGGCTTTTTCGATCGCCTCCTCGATGTTTTCGACCCTGGCCACGGCGACGATCGGGCCGAACGTTTCCAGTTGCATGGTCATCATGGATTCGTCGACGTTTTCCAGCACCGTCGGCGGGAAGAAAAATCCTTCGGAATTTCCTTTTAATTTTTTGGAGAAATAGCTGTTTACGGCGCCCTTGGCCAGGGCGTCCTCCAGGTGTTTCCGGATCGTCTGAAGTTGACCCGGCGTGGTGATCGAACCGACCTCGACGCTGCCGTCCGTGTCGGCGCCGTAGGTGAGGGACTCCGTGATTTTTCCCAGAATCGCGACGAACTCGGCGTAGACGTCCTTCTCGACATAGATGCGTTCAACCCCGCCGCAGGACTGGCCGGCGTTCGAATACCCGGCCCAGGCGGCCCCGGCCGCGGCCCGGTAAAGATTGGCGTCCTGACAAACGATCATCGGGTCGTTTCCCCCGAGTTCCAAAGAAAGCGGGAGCAGCTTCGGGGCGGCCGCAGCCATCAACTTTTTCCCGACGGGAACGGAACCGGTGAAAAATAATTTGTCGATGCCGGTGTCGATAAACGCCTGCCCGGCGACGCTTCCGGGAATGTTCACGAGGTGGAACAATCCCTCGGGGAGGTTGCCCGCCCCGACGATCTCCCGGATGAGTTTCGCAACCTGCTGGGTGGGGGTGGCAACTTTCAGCAGGACGGCGTTGCCGGCCATGAGGGCCATCGCGATTTCATGGAAGGGGATGGCGAACGGATAATTCCAGGGGCTGATGATTCCGATGACGCCGTAGGGAACGTGTTCGATATGGGATTTTTTATTGAAGAAGAGGATATTCCCTGTCCCGAGCTTTTTCGGTTTTAAAAACACCCCGGCCTTTTTGGCGTAATACGTCGCGGCCATGGCCGCGGGCAGGACCTCGGTGCTCAGGGCGTCGATTCTCGTTTTCCCGTTGTCCCTGGAAATGATTTCCGCGATCCGGTCCGCTTCGGACACGATGGCGTCCCGGATGGAATAAACGTGCCGGGCCCGCTCCCTGAAACTCAGGCCAGCCCAGCTTTTTTGGGCCGTTCTCGCCTTTGCCAGCAGGAACGCCAGGTCATCCACGCGGTCCTCGGGATGATACCCGATGATTTCGCCGGTGGCCGGGTTGACGGACACCGTCCGGGATCGGGATTGCTGCTCGGGATTCACGATGGAACTCCTGCTTTCCGGGACGTCCGTCCGGCTTTCGCCGCCGTTAAAACATGTCCCGCCGCGTCTCAGTCCTTGATTCCGGCCAGGTCGAGGATGAAGGCGTACTGGTAGGCCGTCTCCCGCAGTCTCCGGAAGCGGCCGGACGCCCCGCCGTGGCCGGCCTCCATGTTCGTCTTGAGAAGGAGCGGATGGTTGTCGGTCTTCATCGCCCGAAGCCGGGCGACCCACTTGGCCGGTTCCCAATACTGGACCTGGGAATCGTGAAGCCCGGTCGTGACCAGCATCGCCGGGTAGGCCTTGGGCCGGACGTTGTCGTACGGCGAATAGGCCATCATGTATTCATAGGCGGCCGCGTCGTTGGGACTTCCCCACTCGTCGTATTCCGACGTCGTCAACGGGATGGACGCGTCGAGCATCGTCGTCACGACGTCCACGAAGGGGACGCCGGCCAGAACGCCCTTGAAGAGGTCGGGCCGGAGGTTGACGACGGCGCCCATGAGCAACCCTCCGGCGCTCCCGCCCTGAGCAAACAGCCGGTTCGGGCAGGTGTAGCCGTGGCGGACGAGGTATTCGCCGCAGGAGATGAAATCGGTGAAGGTGTTCATCTTCTTGAACAGCTTTCCGTCCTCATACCAGGCCCGGCCCATCTCGGACCCGCCGCGGATGTGGGCCAGGGCGACGATGAAGCCGCGGTCCATCAGCGAAATCCGCATGATGTTGAAGCCCGGGTCGGTCGAATAGCCGTAGGACCCGTAGCCGTAGAGAAGGAGAGGGGCCGGCCCTTTGTCGCGGGCGCCTTTCTTGTAGACTATCGAAATCGGTACAAGGGTTCCGTCATACCCGGGCGCGGACAAACGCTCGGTCGCGTAATCCTCGGGACGGTATCCCGCGACTTCCTGACGTTTGAGAATGGTCTGCTGACGCGTTTTCATGTTGAACTCGTAAACGGTCGCGGGCGTCGTCAGGGAGTTGTAGCCGTAGCGGAGGAGATCGGTCCCCGGCTCGGGGGTCGGCGTCGGATAGGCGACGTAGGCTTTGTCCGGATATTCGAGGTAATAGCCGTCCTTTTCTCCGGAGGGAATCACCCGGATTTGGTTGAGCCCGTTCTTCGTTTCGCTCAGAACGAGGAAGTCCGCGAAGAGGTCGAACCCGGTGAGATAGACATCGTCCCGGTGGGGGATGACCTCGCGCCAATCGTCTTTGCCTGTCCGGCCGGGGTCGGCCTCCATCAGCCGGAAATTGCGGGCCCGGTCGTTCGTCAGAATCGTGAATTTGTCCTCGAGGTGGTCGACGCTGTATTCCAGGCCGCGCGTTCTCGGCTGGAAAACGACGAACTCGGAAAGCGGTTGGGACGCGTCCAGGGTGCGGTATTCGGTCGTAAGCGTGCTTTCTGAAACGAGGAAGATGTATTTTTTCGAACGGCTTTTGTCGAGCGAAAGCTCGAAGGTCGGGTCGGTTTCGTGGAAAACCTCGACGTCCGTCGCGGCCGGCGTCCCGAGGGTGTGCCGGAAAATCTTGTAGAGGCGTAGGGATTCGTCGATGGCCGGGTAAAAGACGGTTTTGTTGTCGTCGGCCCAGACCGCGAATCCCGCGGTCATCGGGATTTCCTCGGGGTAATTTTTTCCGGTCTTGAGATTTTTAAAGTAAATCTTGTATTGGCGCCGCGAGAGGGTATCCACGCCGTACGCAATCACCTTGTTGTCCGGACTGACGGCCAGGCCGCCGATGTTGAAATAACTCGTCCCGGTGGCCATCTTGTTTCCATCCAGAAGGATCTCTTCCTTGCTTTGGAGCGTCCGGGCCTTGCGGCAGTAGACGGGGTAATCCTTCCCGGCCTCGAAACGGGTGTAATACCAGTAGCCGTTATCGAAATAGGGGACGGACATATCCGTTTGCTGAATCCTCCCGGTCATCTCGTTGAAGAGTTTTTCCTGGAGCGGATCGGTATGCTTCATGACCGCATCCGTGTAGGCGTTTTCGGCCTTGAGGTACTCCACGACCTTGGGGTTGCTTCGCTCGTTGAGCCAGTAGTATTCGTCGACCCGGGTTTGGCCGTGGATGGTGAGTTCCTTGCGGATTTTCTCCGCGGCCGGCGGCTGAGGAATGTCCTGGGCAAGGGCCGCGCCGGCGGTCAGCGCGGCGAACAGGACGGTCCAGGCGGCGGTTTGGAGTCTCGGAAGACGGGGATGAATCATCGGAAGTCTCCTTTTAGAACTTGATTCTGAGCCCGATTCTGGCGGAATATCCGGAGAAGTCGATTTTTGCCTCGGCCACGTTCCGGATGTTCTCCCGGCTGTTCAGGCCTAGGCTCTTTCTCGTCGGTGCGGTTTTGAAGATGACCAGGTTGGGAATCCAAGGCGCGTCGATCCCGGACTGCATTTCATAGATATAGAGCGTCCCGCTCAGGGAGGTTTCGGTAATTCCCGATTTCGGATGAAACCAATTGGCGGAGCCCTCGGCCGAGCCCGAAAAGCCGTTGATTTTGACCAGCTGTCCGAGGCCTTCCGCAACGAGGGCGAAATTTTCCCCGAGGTTCATTTCGATTTCCACTCCGCCCTGATACCCGATATCCTGGGCTCTCGCCTTCTGGCGGAAATAGAAGGACTCACCTTTTTCATTCACCCCGGACCATTCGTCGGAAAAAGTCCCGAAGTACATCCCGGCCCCGCCGTAGAGCCGGACATGGCCGATTCGGGATTTCAGGATGTTTGCGTAAATATTGATTTTGGCCGGGATTACCGTCAGGCGATCGGCTATGGAAAATTCCAACAGAGCGGGCCCCCAATGTCTCGTGCCGAAGGTCATCGTGCCCGTTTTTTCCGCCCGGACGTATTCCGTGCCCAAGCCGAGGCTGATGAAGCCGAAATTCAGGACGACTTCCGCCCCGGCGCCGGAACCGTTATGCAGGGGAGGAATCCCTCCCTGGAGGACGACCAGGGATGTGGCCGCGGCGGCTTCGGCCCGGAAATATTGGTCGTAATAGTCCCGGACCGTGTTGGGGAATCCCCCCTTGAGATATACCATTCCGCCGGATATTTTAGCGCTGATCGGGTGTTTGCGCTCCTTCGGAGCGGAGGCCCCGCCGCCCGGTATGAGGGATTCCGCCTCGATCTTTTCCGCTTCGCTTTGGTGGATAAACCCGATCAGGTTATATTCGGTTTCCTTGGCGGGTAGGAAGACGCGGAACCATTCGTTTTCAAGGTCATCGGAGGCGAGGACCGCGCCTTTCGGCGCGATTTTGATGACGGAGCTCCTTGCGTCCGGGAGAAGCCGGACATAGCCCTTGTCGGTGATGACCCGGATTTTGACCGCCTGGGTGAGACCGGTCCCGAAACAGACGAAGAGGACGAGAAGGCCCAGGCCTATCGCGCGGGACGGGCGCTCCATATTATCCTCTCCGTTTCATTCCGAAGCGCCGATTTTACCACAAAATACGCTTTTTCCGTCCTATTTATCGAAGCGTCATTTATGGAGCTTCAGCAGGACGACGCCGTGGCCGGGGATGCGGACATCGATTTTTTCGCTTTCGGCCATCGCGTCTTTCTGCCGCCAGAGATCGCGCGCAAAAATGATCCCCCGGAGTCCGACCTTTTTATATTCCAGCGTGTACGAGGCCGCCTTGTCCGCGAGGTTGAAAATTCCGACGGCCCGCGAACCGTCCTCCAGTTGCTTAACCCACACCTGGATGTCGCCCGATTTCAGAACGGGGACGGCCTGCCGGCCGAGGGGGTCCTGGTTGACCGCGAGGACTTCGTCGTTGGTTAGAAGATTCAGGGTGAAGGCGTCGAGCCGGGTCAGGTCGCAGCCGATGAGAAGCGGCGAGGAAAGTAGGCACCAAAGACTGATGTGGGTGTATTGTTCGTCGGGCGTCAACCGGGTGGGATGAAGATTGGGCCCCCAGCCGACCCAGCCGACGACCAGCATGTCGGGGTCATTCCAGTGTCCCGGCCCGGCGTATTTCGCGTTTTCGACCTGGGCGAACCCGATGTCCCGGACGCTTTCCCAGGCGTCGGTGATGTCTCCGGTCGTCCGCCACGAGTTGCCGCCGACCTCCTCGCCCCATTCCCAGACGTTGCCCATGCCGTACTGGCAGAGGCTGAAGACGATGTCGCGGCCGACGGAGGCGAGCGACTTCTGCATCAGGCGATAGGGCTTTTTCAATTCATAAAGACTCCGGCCGGCGGCGATCCCGTCGTAGGAGCACCAATCGTATTTGAGATAATCGACGCCCCATTCGGCGTAAGAGGCGGCGTCCTGGGCTTCGTGTTGATGGGATCCCGTGTAGCCGGCGCAGGTCAGGGGGCCGGGCGAACTGTAGATGCCGAACTTCAGACCCAAAGCGTGGATGGCGTCGCCCAGGCCCCGCATCTCGGGGAATTTTTCGTTTGTCAGAATTTTGCCGGCGGGGTCCCGCTTCGGCCGCGGGTCGTCGCCCTTGATCTCCCAGCCGTCGTCGATGTTGATGTACGACCAGCCGTGATCGCGGAGGCCTTTCTCGACGAAGACGCCGGCGCTCTCCTTGACCTTTTTTGCGTCGACGGACGCGCCCCAGACGTTCCAGCTGTTCCAGCCGAGCGGCGGGGTGAGGGCGATCTTCGGGCCGATGACGATCTCGAGGACGCGCCGGTCCTCGCCGGCCGCGGTTT
>JAPKZG010000007.1 GCA_026393895.1 Candidatus Aminicenantota bacterium | reverse complement strand
AAAGCCGGAAGTCCGCAAAGCCGGAGGGGTTTATTACACGCCGTCCTACATCGTGGAATATATCGTCAAGAATACGGTCGGAAAACAGATCAAAGGCAAAAGCCCGGCCCAACTCGCCGGCGGGAAAAGCGACCCGCCTTTCCGCGTTCTCGACATGGCCTGCGGAAGCGGCTCGTTCCTTTTGGGCGCTTATCAGTGTCTGCTCGATCATAGTCTGTCTTGGTACTTGGACAACAAGCCGGAAGCCCACAAGAAAGCGGTCTATAAAGACTCCCGTCACGGCCAATGGCGGCTGACGATCGAGGAAAAGAAACGGCTTCTGATTGCCCATATTTTCGGCGTCGATATCGATCCCCAGGCCGTCGAAGTCTCGAAACTGTCTCTTCTGCTGAAAGTCCTTGAAGGCGAGACTGACCAAACCTTCGGCGACCAAATGAAAATCTTCGAGGAGCGGGCTCTCCCGAACCTGTCCGACAATATCAAATGCGGCAATTCCCTGATCGGCCCGGATTATTTCAGCGGGAAATTGATCCCCGATCCGGAGGAATTGAAGCGGGTGAATCCGTTCGATTGGAATCAAGCATTCCCCGAGGCGATGAAAGCCGGTGGGTTTGATTGTGTGATAGGGAATCCACCGTATGTTTTTGCTCGGGGAGGAAGTTTCAATAATTTAACAAAGAAGTATTATTATCAAAAATTTCCTTTGGCTTGTTATCAACTGAATACGTATTTACTATTTATTATTCGTGCTTTTTCCAATTTAAGAAATAACGGATACTTTGGTTACATTATTCCAAATACATGGCTGACGATAGACTCATTTTCTGCTCTAAGGAAATGGTTGCTTGAAGAAACCGGAAATCTTCAAATCATCAATATCTTTGATAAAGTGTTTTATGGCGCTAATGTTGACACTTGTTTGCTATTGTTTCAAAAAAATTATCCGACCTATATAGAAGTTGGTGATTTTAAGAATGGGAAAATGTCAATTTTTGGAAAATTTCCCTCGGATCGTTTTAAGAAAAATAATTACATTATCAATATTGCCTTAGTTAAGGACGCAGATAAAGCAAGAATATTAGACAAGATAAATAATAATTCAAAAGCACTTGATTCATATTCTGTTGTTAAAGCGGGCCTTAAAGCATATGAAACAGGTAAAGGAAAACCTATCCAGACCGACGAAATGAAAAAAGCTCGTATTTATCATAACAAGAAAAAAATCAATGCTGATTACGGAAAGTATTTAGAGGGTAAAGACGTTAAACGATACCTTATTAGTTGGAGTGGGTGGTGGATAAAATACGGTGAATGTTTGGCTGCTCCAAGGAAAATTGAACTTTTTACGAGTATGAGAATATTAGTTAGACAGATACCATCATCGCCACCCTATTCAATCAATGCAGTATTAACAGATGAGTATATGTTGAACGATATTAATAGCATGATTGTTTATAATTTTCATGATATAAATCCTTTATTTATCTTAGCAGTACTTGCTTGTAAAATCACCACTTTTTGGTTTGTAAATACTTTTGATAAATTTCAGCGAAAAACGTTTCCTCAGTTTAAAGTTAAAGAGCTGGCGATTTTTCCTATCCCGACATTAAAAGGAATTGATCAAAATAGCATCTCCCAAAAAGCACAAATCCTTCTCAATCTTCATAAAACCCTCGCTCTTGCTCGCACTTCCCAAGAAAAAGCGCTTCTTCAACGCCAAATTGATGCGACGGATAGGGAAATCGACCAACTGGTCTATGAGCTATACGGCCTGACGAAAGACGAAATCAAAATCGTCGAAGGGGAAGCGAAATGAGGAAAACTCGCCGCTTGAAATCCGGACTCGTTATCGAGCATCTCGAAGGGATTTCGCGGTCCGCGATTAATCTATATCCGGACATTATCACCGAATATGCCAGAGGACGAAGCGGAGTTTACGCGCTTTATAAAGGCAAGGACCTTTATTACGTCGGTCTGGCGAAAAACCTACGTTCGAGACTCCAAGGCCACCTTCGAGACAGGCACGCGGAAGCTTGGGACCATTTTAATGTTTATCTGACTCAGGGGGACGAACATTTAAAGGAACTTGAGTCTTTGGTCCTTAGAATCGCTTCTCCGAAAGGGAATCGAATCTCGGGAAAATTTATGGGCTCCAGTGATCTTAAGCGTGTGTTTCGCCAGAGGATTGTGGACTCCCAAAAGCGCGTACTGGCGGATCTCACCCTCGGGGACGCGCCTCGTGTTTCAAGAAATTCAACTATCCGCCGAAAACGCGGCGAGTACGATACGATCGTCTGTCCGGCGCACTCAGATGGATTTGAAAAGGAATTTTTAGGGCATAATCGGTGGTATGCGATTCGAATCTCAAAAAAGGTAATCCCGCGATTGAAATATATTGCATTATACGTTACGTCACCCATCAACCAGATCTCTCATTACGGGAGAATTCGGGCCATAAAACCCTGGCGGGACAACGGAAAATACATCGTCTTGCTTCGCGGAAAAGCCAAGCGCATCGGTCCGATCGAATTTTCGCCGAAAGTTCACCTTCAAGCGCCGAGATTCGCGCTTATGGCCAGACTTCAGCGTGCCCGGACGCTCGCCGACGCACTTTAAGATCGAATCGGGGAAAATCGTCGCGGCGGTATTGGGGTTTATAAATCCTGCCCGATGTTTGATAATATGCAAATTAGAAGGAAAGCTTCTAATATGCATGAGTTCATCGAGCGGCATCTGGAAGAAAAAATCGTCGAGGGGGAAGAGAAATAATAGCGGTTCTTGAAGAAGATTTACCGATTTTAAAAACCCTATTTCAAGTAGGCTTTTATTCTCTCTCGATCCTCGTTTGACTTTTCGCCCTTGTAATATATTTCGATGAAATCGACCTGATTACTGACAGAATTATAAGCATATGTTATTCTTATGCCGCTCTGGACGCCTTTCCCAAACAGTGATCTGCAGGCAAATTTCTTCAATTTGAATATTTGTACCGGACCTCCGCAGAAATCCGGAATAGGGAATACGGCGTTATTTCTTATCCCCTTTATGTGATACAGCTCTATCGCCGCTTTTTTGGCTAATTCGAAATCTTCGTCCAGAGTTCGGTACTTTTTTGAAAGCCTTTTGAAATCCCGTTGAAATTCCGGCGTTTCACAGTATTTCATTCTGTCCGTCATAGTTTCTCACGGAGGTTTTCGGCGTGCGATAAAACACCGCTTCGTAATCAAGCGCCTTATTTTCTTCCGCCACGATCCAGGGAACGTCCTCGTGAGAATATTCGCTTAATTCCATCGCGTTTTTGTCGCTCAATCTGGACAAGACTTCATCGATGTGCTGCAGCTCCCTGGCGTCTTTTAATTTCGTCAGGTCGGGTTTCCTGACGGCGAGATATTTCGTTTGCGAATGATTGAAGTATTTACTCCTGACTTTTTCTATTTCTCCCTTGCGAATCATATGATCAACGACGACTTTAAACTCTACCGGCGTCGGCCCAAAATAATTCTTGACATAGGTTGCGCCGATCAGTTGCCGTTCGAATTTCTCGTAGAAGTCGAAATCAATGAAATATAACAGCTTGTACAAAACGGTTTCCCCGATGTTCGGCTTGCCGCCGACCTTGGACAATACATAGAGTAGGACTTCTTTGAATTTCTCAACGTTCTTCTGGGGAACGCTGATGCGGATCGGCGGCTTTTCAACGTGATATACCGGCGCTTCTTCGCGTACCTCCGCGGTCATTTCCGAATCCCGGCCTTTCAGGAAATCCTCGAGCGGGAGACCGAAGACATCGGCCAATTTCGCCGCCTCGGGAACGGTCAGGTCGCGTTTGCCTTGTTCGACTTGAAAATAAGTAGGCCGCGAAATTCTTAATTCTGAGGCGAGGTATTGCTGCGTCAAATTACGCTTCTTTCTGAGTTGCTGAATAAACTTGCTCATATTTATTGCGGGCATTTGTTTTCTCCGACATCAATATAAGGCATGTAAAAATAATAGTCAATGGTAATGTAAAAAAAAATAACATTAATATTTTCCGTGAAGTAAGCGTGATCCCGCTATTCGGCCAAAATCATGCGGATCTCCGAAGAAAAGTTAAATATTTCCTTCATTTCCATAGACGGGGGAAAACATTTAGATTCTCAGACAGGTAGGGGAGAATCCGGGCCATCAAGCCCTGGCGCGACAGCGGAAAATATATCGTTTTACTTCGTGGAAAAGCCAAACGCATCGGTCCGATCGAATTTTCGCCGAAAGTTCACATCCAAGCGCCGAGATTTGCGCTCATGGCGAGATTGCAGCGGGCTCGCACTCTCACCGATGCACTTTAGGATCTAAAAGGGGAAAATCGTCGCGCCCGCACTGGAAATATTTGATTCCGCCCGACGTTTGACAATATGCAAAATAGAAAGTAGACTTCTAATATGCATGGATTCATCGAGCGACATCTGGAAGACAAAATCGTCGCGGCTTTGCGTGTCAATCCGGCGGTCGCACTCCTGGGACCCCGGCAATGCGGTAAATCAACCCTGGCCGGAAAATTGGCCGAACGACTGCCGGGATTTCTTTATCTGGATCTGGAGAGTGATGCCGATCTGAACAAGTTGAACCAGCCGGAACTCTTCTTTCAGCATAACGCCGACCGGCTCGTTTGCCTGGACGAGATCCAGCGAATGCCCCGTCTTTTCCCCGTCCTGCGCAGCGTTCTCGACCGCAGGGGGAAGAATGGCCAATTATTGCTCCTGGGGTCGGCCTCTCCTGACCTGATCAACCGGAGCTCCGAATCCCTGGCCGGCAGGATTGCCTACCTGGAATTGACCCCGTTTCTGGCCGGAGAAGTTATCGGCCCGGGGAGAGGCATGATCAATAAATATTGGCTGCGCGGGGGCTATCCGCGCAGCTTCCTGGCTAAAAGTGAAAACGACAGTTTCGCCTGGAGGGAAAACTTCATCCGCACATTTGTGGAAAAAGACATACCGCAGTTGGGAATTCGTGTCCCCGGCCCGAGCCTGAAGCGCCTGTGGCGGATGGGGGCTCATTTTCACGGCCAGATCCTGAACTTTTCCAAACTGGGGGAATCGCTGGGGCTCTCCTATCACACGATTCAGAACTATATCGATCTGCTGGAGCAGACCTTCATATTCCGTGTTTTGCGGCCTTATCACGCGAATCTAAAAAAGCGACTGGTGAAAGCGCCCAAGCTGTATTTTCGCGATTCGGGATTGTGGCATTGCCTGTCGGGCATCCGCGGCTTCAATGACCTCATGGGGCACCCGATGTTCGGGGCCTCTTGGGAAGGGATGGGGATGGAGAACATCTTGGCGGAATTCCCCGGCTGGGACGGATATTTTTACCGCTCCGCGTCCGGGACCGAGATTGATCTGGTTTTGGAAAAAGGGCGGAAAAAAGCGGCGGTCGAATTCAAGGCTTCGTCTGCCCCGGTTGTCGGCGACGGATTCCGGCGGGCGTTGGAGGAACTTCAGATCAACGAGGCCTATGTCGTTGCGCCGGTGCCTGAGCCATACCCCTTGTGGAAGAACGTCCAGGTGCTGTCGATCGCGGATTTTATCCGCATGTTTTCCGCGTCGGGTAGGGACGAATAATCTCTACGGCCTGACGAAAGACGAAATCAAAATCGTCGAGGGGGAAGCGAAAGGCAAGGATCTTTAGGCCAGACTGCAGCGCGCCCGGACGCTCGCCGACGCGTTTTGAATTCGAATTTGGGATAATCTTGGCATATTTGTCAAGCAATACAGTGTCATTTCTGTTGTTCTGATAGGATCTTGAGTAAAAAGACTGCATCCTTTCTGAGATTAGCCTTAACCCAAACCTTATGTTTTTCATCCAGGAGCTCGCCCATTCCATGAAGAATGCCGCGATCGCTTGTTGACTCAATAAATTTTATGCATTTCCCCAAGTATTCTCTGAACGGCATCTTCGTCCGTTTTTTTACAATCTCTTCATTAATGGGCCAGTTGTGCTTTAAAAAATACCATACGTCAAAAATGTCCCGGTTGGCTCTTTTGGTTCGTTCCAGCATGGCTACCAGCTTATGCGCGAACATGTCTTCTCTGACCATAACCAGCATGGAAATTCCGAGATAATTTTTCAGTTCGTAGCGGGAGCCGAAGATTCTTCGGTTGATTTCGACTTTGACGTTCTGGGCTTTCTCATCGTAGGAAATGACAAACAGCAGCGTGTGTTGTTTTCTGTATTTTTCCTTTATCGTTCCGTATTCGCGGAGAATCTTCTCGATTCCTTCGAAAACAAGCGTTTCCGCGTCTTCGTTCAAAAGATCGAAATCCAGGTCAACCGAAAAACGACTAAGACCATAAAAGAAGTGGGCGGCTGTTCCACCTTTAAAACCCAAAACCGGTCCCAGAGAAGCGTCGGTGTAAATATCCTTTAGTATCTGAAGCAGAATTGTTTTGTGAACGTTTTGATCAAGCATGTTCGGCAAGTTTGTAATACGAATCGAGCCTTTTGGCCATAGTTTTGTTGTCATAGAACGGAAGGAGCTTGAAACACTCATCCCAATTTATTGAAGACAAATTGTCGAAATGATAGTTTTTGTTGAGATAGATCGTATCGAGGAGCGCTCTTTCCTTGGAGGCGATGTGATAAGTCTCTTTGTTGTCTATGCCCGAAGCATTCAAAAGGATCATGTCTTTCACCCGGCGGAAAACGTAGGCCTGACCATCACAGGATATTTCCCGGGTTAGATAACTAGCCACAAAGATTCGATCGTACCGCTGAAAGACTATGCCTTCTTTAGCCAGAACGGTTTCAAAACTGACATAGGCTGGAGTATATATTTTGTTGGCCAACTCCAACCTGTCGTAGTTTCTATCTTTCGCATAGATTCCCTTGCGAATAGAATAGAGTTTGCCCGTTTTTACATAGCGGTAGGCATATTTTTTGGTAAGATCGGCGTTTGTTTCGTTCCAAATCAAAGAGAGATCTTTAAAAGTAAAGACCGTGTTTATGGAGCGAAGTAAAGCCGAAATAGCGTCTTTTTCCATATCTTTGAACCCAAGGTACCCATTACTGGGTACCTTTAGTTTAAATTATTATATGTAAAAGTCAAGACTTGTTGCAGGCTTTTTTGCCTCTATCTAAGAGACGCAAGAAACCGGACGGAATTCTCAGAGAGGAATTTCTCTCAATGTTGGCGCTCCCAGGCGTATTTCAGGCCGCGTTCAGCGGTTTGATGCAGCGGAATATTCGCGGCGATCACCCGGGCGAGGATCCCGGTTCACTTCTTCCCGGCCCGACCTTTTTTCTTGGCGATCTTTTGAACGGATTTCGGCATGACCAGAACCGTCCGGCTCTCGACTCGCTCAAAAACGCCGCATCGCTCTCCTACGCCTTTGATCTTGAAATCGAGTTTGTAGATGCCGGGAACATGCGTATTCCCGTAGAATCCCCGGAACAAGCCTTTCAGATCTTTCGTTTTTTCGGTCAAGATGGTTTTGGAGGCCTTCTGTAAACTTACCGTTTCAAGCTTGGTTTTAGCCAAGGAGGCCATCGCCTTTTTGTCTTGCATCAGTTTTCCGATATTTTCGCCGAGAGGTCCCGGGGCGAGGTCTCTCGAAATCTGCGTGTCGACCTGGACCGTTTTTCTCTTGGCGTCGTACTTGGCGAGAAGGTCGTCAACAACCACCGTCGGTTTATGAACGATGACTTGCGCGGAGAAAATCTTCTCGATGGGCTTGAGACTATCCGAAGCTTTAATCGTAACGGGAATGGAATCGCCGGCGAAGAAAACGTGCGGGGGAACGGAGAAGGTGTATTTCAACTCCGTGTCGTCGGCGAGAATCATCAGGTGATAGGGGACGGACGTCTGCTCTCCCTGGAACGTGCGTTCGACAATCACCTCCCAGTTGCCTTCGGCTCCGATCAGCTCTTTTTGGGCCCAGGGCAGCGGAAGAAACGTTGCGTAATCGGCCGCGGCGACCATCTTGTCGACCGACGGCTTTTTCTCGGTGAGGTTGAATTTCCGGAACGGAGTCACGACCCGCTTGGTCTCCTGATAATGGGGGAAGGAAAGAGTGGCGAAACGATAGGTGATGTCTTCCGTGACCTTATGGCTAAGATTGATCGAAGTCCCATCCTTTCGGAGCTTGAAGGTTAACGGCGCTTCGTTGCCCACCCAGCTTAAAAGGACGGTCAATTTCTTGACCGACTTGTTCAGAGTGAACGTCTCGACCCGCGAAGATGCCCCCGCCGAGAGCGTGCCCTGGGTTTTCGCGACGAGCTGCAGGCTGTTGCTCCGGAAAAGATCGATCAGGGTTTCAATGAAAAACTCTTTCAAATTCGGCCAGACGTCAACGTCGGCATTAAACTGACCCGCGGGGTCGGTGGCCGCCGAGATATCCTGAAGCATTTGCTGCCAAGACCCGGGAACTCCGATCCCGATGGTATAGATCGGTATAGTGATCCCGTTGAGAACGACCGGCAGCGTCCCGGCATAGGTGGATTGTCCGCCGTCTCCCGAAGTGCAGAAACAGAGCCCCGTCAAAGGAGGGGGGTAATTCGCGGTCGCGACATTGTCGATGCGGAGAGTCGCGGGTGTCGGATGATAGATGAGCGGATTGCGGTTCTGCATGCCGTCGGTAAAAAGGACGAGAAAGCGTTTGTTGGAGCCTGATCCTAGAAGGCCGAGTCCCGTCGCCAACGCGGCGCCCATCGCCGTACATCCGTTCGCGGTTTTGGCTTCAACGGCGCCGATCAAAGTCTGAATATTGTTTCCCGACAGGATTTGAACGAGGGGTCCGCTGCTTGAGGCGTTACAGTCAAAGTAAACGATTCCGATCCTATCCTGGCAGCGGGCATAGTCCTTCCAGACCCTCAAGAATGTGCTGACCGCCTCATGGAGAAAATCGACCTTAAGCTGGGTCGCCGTCCCGATGGTGATGGAACTGTTCATCGTGCCGGAATAGTCGAGCGCCAGCACGGTATCCCAAGGATCTCTGGCCGCCAGGAGATCGTCGATCCTGAAGCGGACGAAATATTCGATATCGTCCGGGTCCGCGCTGTCAAAGGATACGGAATCTCCGTTGGTGGTGCTCAGCCGGTGCCACTTGTTGGCGATGACGTAAGACGGGGAGATGATGTACGAGAAAGGGTACCCGATCGAGGGGCCGGTCAAGCCGGACATATAGAGCGGTTTAACCGTTCCGTCGTCCATAAGCAAAGAAAAAGTCGGCGTGATACCGGCTGCCGTAATCATCGCCAGGACATCCGCAGGCGTTACCGCTCCGCCTGCTTTAAAAAGAACTCCGATGAGTTGAACGCCCGTATTTGTCTCATAATCATTCTGAATCTGCTGCATGTGCTGCATCCAATTGATGCAATGACCGCAGGCGGTGGACATGAAAGACAGGAGAATGACCTTTCCGTTGGAACTCGTCAAGGACATCGAGCTGTTGTCGTGATAATTGGTCAGCGTGAAGTTGGGCGGTGTGGAGCAAAGATCAGGCATTTTGGTCTCCTTGATGAAAATTAAAGAATATTCGCACTTTTCGATCCTTATCTCGATTTTTTCTTCCCCCCGTCTTTCTTTTTGTCAGGTTCCCCTTTGCAGTTTAACGGACTAACAATCCGGCCCTCTTCCCTGTCCGGCAAGGATCCTTTGGAGAAGAGAGATCCCGATTTTCAATTAGCCCAATATTCCCTTAATGGGAAATATAAGTGAAAAACGAGATTTGTCAAGAGAGTGTAAGGAGCCGAGTCGAGAGATGACCCGACGCACGGCAATATATAAATGAGAAGGTAGGTTTCTAATGGCCATTCTTTTTGCCTCTATTTATAAGACACAAGAGGCCGGGGTGTGGATTCTCATGACATTTGACATTGCCGGACGGCCGGTCCTAGAATCTCATTCAAGACGTTCCTTTGCCGCCGGCTCCCGGCCGTTTCACCCCCTTTGCGGAGGGGGGTGGACTTTTTGATAAAATATATATATATTGTCGGGTATAAGTCGAAAGGCCACGGAGTTCGGCGAGCCATGCTCATGTTGAACGTGTTGCGGGACCCCCAACCCGCCGACCGCGACCACCCCTTCCCAATTTCCCAAGAATTAATCGGATTACGCGAATAAGTGTATTTAAAAAAGGAGCAATGAATCATGATCGACGTCACCCCCAATCAAACGGCCGACTTCAGCGGCCTGGCCTGCCCGATGCCCATCATCAAAACCAAGAAGGCGATCGACGCCATGGCCGTCGGAGAAGTCCTGAAAATGATCTCGACCGACCCGGGATCGGTCAGCGACGTCCAGGCCTGGGCCAACAAAACCGGCCAGGAGCTCCTGGGTCACGAAGAAAGCGGTGGAAAGTACGTCTTCTACATTAAAAAGGTGAAATAACACGGCCGACCGGCCGCCCGAAAGGAGAATGGACATGCCTGAAGAAACAAGCAAACGTCTGGCCATCATCGCCCTCCATGGGACGATGGACCTCGCCTACCCGCCGTTCATCCTGGCTACGGCGGCGGCCGCTCTGGACATGGAGGTGGCCATCTTCTTCACGTTCTACGGACTGGAAATTCTGAAAAAGGGAAAGATCGACAAGCTCAAAGTTCCTCCTATCGCCAACCCGGCCATGCCCGTCCCTATGCCCAACATCCTGGGCATGCTTCCGGGAATGACTTCGATGGCCACGATGATGATGAACAAGTGGATGAAAAAGGCCAAAGTTTCCAAGCTCAGCGAGCTGCTGGCCATGGCCAAGGAAATGAACGTCAGGCTGATCGCCTGTCAGATGACGATGGACGTCATGGGGATCAAGAAGGAAGATCTCATCGACGGCCTCGAGTTCGGGGGAGCGGCCACGTTCCTGGAATTCGCCAGCCATAACGCCGTCACGTTGACGTTCTGAGGTTCGCCCCGGCCAACCGTCCGCCGGCCCGGTCCGATATCTGAAAGGAGAAAGGGAGATGAGCGACGACAAAGTTTTGATCGTCATGACCAGCGGCCCCGACACGCCTCGGCGCTGCGCCACCCCGTTCTTCATGGCTACCCTGGCGGCGGCTATGGATTACGACGTCACCATGTTTTTCACGATCGACGGCACCCTCCTGCTGAAGAAAGGCCTGGCCGAAACGATCTTCCCCAAGGCCGGAGGAAAATCCGTCGGGGCGTTTCTTAAAGAAACTCTGGAGGCCGGCGTGAAGATGATGGCCTGCTCGGCTTCGACCGAACTCCACGACCTCGTCCCCGAGGACCTGATCGAGGGGGTGAAGATGATGGGCGGGGCGTCCCTCTGGCAGATCGCCGAGGACTGCAAGACCGTTTTGTCATTCTAAATAAGGAGGAGCGGATATGGGAACTCTGCGCGGGTGCAACCTTCCCGACGACCTCTACTACTACGTCGAGAAGCACGTCTGGGCCAAACCGATGGGCGACGGCGTCGTCCGGGTCGGGATGAACGCCGTAGCCGGGAAACTGTCGGGCGGAAAGCTGAACGCCGTGACCGTCAAGGCGAAAAACATCGGCGCCGAAGTCGCCAAGGGCAAGAGCGTGGCCACGGTAGAGAGCGGCAAATACGTCGGCCCCGTGCCGGCTCCCGTCACCGGGATCCTGCAGAAGGCCAACGAAAAGCTGGCCACCGACCCGAACCTGGCCATCCGCGACCCCTACGGCGAGGGCTGGATCGTCGAAATCAAAGCCACTCAATGGGAGACCGAAAAGGCCGGCCTGTTGACGGGAGCGGAGGGCCTCGCCGCCTACCTGGCCAAGCTGGAAGCCGAGAACATTTCCTGCGGCTGAACCGACGCGCGAGGAAGAGGACACGCCATGCCGGATAAAACGATTTATCAACAGCTTCGGGAGGACGGGTTGTCCCGCCGTGATTTCGTGAAGTTCTGCGGGCTCCTGTCCGGAATGATCGGACTGGAATTTTCTGCGGCCGGGAAAGCCCTGGGGGCGGCGGCCGGCCGGGCCCCGGCCGATGTCGTCGCGCAGGCCCTGAAAACCAAGCCGCGCCTCCCGGTCATCTGGCTGGAGCTTCAGGATTGCGCCGGATGCACGGAGGCCATTTCCCGATCCACGTCGCCGAGCCTGTCCAACCTCGTCCTGAACCGGATCGCGATTGACTACCAGGAAACGTTGATGGCCGCGGCCGGAGCCCAGGCGGAAGAAGCTAAGCGGGCGACGATGGCTAAATACCGCGGGCAGTACGTCCTGGTCGTCGAGGGCAGCCCTACCGTTTTCCAGGGAGGCGCCTTCTGCACGATAGGAGGGCGGAGCAATCTGGAGATTTTGAAAGAAGCGGCCGAAGGGGCGGCGGCGGTCATCGCGACCGGCAACTGCGCCGCGTTCGGCGGCCTGCCCCGGGCCCATCCAAACCCGACCGGGGCCCACGCAGTGATGGACATCATCACGGACAAGCCCGTAATCAACATCCCGGGCTGCCCGGCCATCCCCGACGTAACGACGGGGGTCATTGTTCATTTTCTTGTCCTGGGAACCCTGCCCAAAACGGACGGCTTGAAGCGGCCGCTGGCCTTCTACGGCCATACGATCCACGATCACTGCCTGCGGCGGCCTTTCCACGAGGCCGGGCGATTCGCCGCGGACTTCGGCGGCCGAAGCGCTCGGGAAGGCTGGTGCCTCTACAAACTGGGCTGCAAGGGCCCGACGACCTACAACGCCTGTTCCTCGCTCAAATGGGAACGAGGGTTGTCCTTCCCCGTTCAATCCGGCCACCCTTGCCTGGGCTGCTCGGAACCGAAATTCTGGGACGGTGGCGGCTTCTACCAGGGCCAGTCCGCTCCCCTTAACCGTCCGGGCAAGGTGGACGTGGGATTGGCCGTGGGAGCCGGCGCGATCCTGGGGGGCGCTCTGGCCGTGGCCAATCGGGCGGGCAAGAAGCGCGGCGTTGCGAAAAGCGAGGCCGTTCCGCCGAAGGGAAAGGCGGAATAGGAGGATGCCATGGGTTGGCCTGAAATCCTGAGGTTTTTCCGCGGACCGTTTTTAAAGGCCGCGCTGTTGATTTTCATCGGAGGAATGACATACCGGCTCATCCGCGTCCTTCTCCTGGGCTGGAGGAGGGACCGGGCCAAAAGCGCCGGCAGCAAGGTCGGGGGGACCCTGAAGGCCTACCTCAAGTCGCTCCTGATCCTTCCGTTCATCCCCTGGGTGAAACGGACGTTCCCCAGAAACGCCCTGACCTACATCGCCGGAGGGCTTTTTCACCTGTCGTTGTTCGTCGTCCTTATTTTCGGCGTCCCGCACATGCTGGTTTGGAAGAGCTTGACGAAGGTCGGCTGGCCCACCCTGCCGACCCCGGTCGTAGACTGGGCGGCCGCCGTCGGAATCGCGGCCATGGTCATGCTGTTCATCAACCGTTTCGTCCAACCCGTGCTCAGGCTGATCAGCGGGTGGCCGGCCCGGCTGAACTGGATCTTTGTTTTTCTGCCCATGGTCACCGGATACATGATGACCCATCACATGTTTTTCCGGTATGAGGTGCTGTTCAGTTTGCACATGATTGCCGTCGACGTCCTGCTGATCTGGATTCCGTTCAGCCGGATATCCCATTTCCTGTTTTATTTCTTCGCCAAGACGATCCACGGCGCCCAGGCCGGGAAACGGGGGGTGACGCCATGACCGCGCCGACGACGACGAAAACACAGGCCGCCCTGAACGCCTTCGTCAAGGAGACGGGGGGCTGGGTGGCCGGTCAGTTGGAGGCCTGCACCCGCTGCGGGCTCTGCGCCGAGGCCTGTCATTTCTACCAGGCCCTCGGCAACCCGGAATACGCCCCGGTCTGGAAAATGGAGCCGTTGCGCCGGGCTTACCAACAGCGCTTCACGATCTCCGGCCGGATTAAATCGGCCCTGGGCTTGGCGAAGCCCGTGACCGACGAGGATCTCGGCCGCTGGAGCGTCCTGGTCTATGAGGCCTGCACCGTCTGCAACAAGTGCGCCCTCGTCTGTCCGATGGGCATCCAGATCGGGACGCTGATCCACGACGTCCGCACGGCCATGTCCGCGGCCGGAGTGGTTCCGGCCGATTTGCACGCCGCGGCCCTGAAGCAAGTCGAGATCGGAAGCCCGCTCGGCGTCACCGCCGAGGCCTGGCGCGAACGCCTGGATTGGATCGCCGAGGAATGGGAAGTCGAAATCCCCGTCGACAAGCCGGGGGCCGAGACGCTGGCCGTCTTCACCTCGATCGAAGTGATGAAATTTCCAGAAAACTTGGCGGCCGTGGCCACGATCCTGAACAAGGCCGGCGAAAACTGGACCGTCGCGTCCCAGGGCCGGGAGGCCGTCAATTTCGGCGTCTTCGAGTCCGATCCGGAACTGACCAAGGTCTTTCTCGGCCGGGTTTTCGACGCGGCCAAAGCCCTCGGCGTTAAGAGGATCATGATCGCCGAGTGCGGACATTCCTATGAGGCCTTCCGCTGGACGGCGCCGAACATCATGGACGTACCGCCGGGAATCGAAATCACCCACATCGTCCGGGTGATGTATGAACTGATGAAGGCCGGCCGGATCAAGCTTAAGGCCGGCGCCTACGCCGACGCTCCCGTCACTTTCCACGATTCCTGCAAAATCCAGCGGCGGGGAGGCCTGATCAAAGAGCCCCGGGCCTTGTTGAAGGTCCTAGCCGGGGATTCCTTCCGGGAGATGGATCCCTGTCGGGAACAGTCCCAGTGCTGCGGCGGGGGCGGCGGAGTCATTTCCATCAAGGAGGCCGACCCCCTGCGTTTCGCGGTCTTCGGGATGAAAATCGACCAGATGAAGGCCAACGGCGCCCAGACGGTCTGCATGGTTTGCAGCAATTGCCGACTCCAGTTCACCGAAGGAGTGGCCCAGTACAACTCCGGGGTCAAAGTCCGCGGCCTGACCGACATGGTGGCCAAGGCCCTGGAATGAGCCGGGAAGGCGAGAGAGCCCAAGGAGAACAGACATGAGCCAACGGATTGTCGTCGATCCCATCACCCGCATCGAAGGCCACCTCCGGATGGAGGTCGAGCTGGACGAAACGCAGACCATCACCAAGGCCTATTCCTCCGGGACCATGGTCCGGGGCATCGAAATCATACTCAAGGGCCGCGATCCGAGGGAGGCCTGGGCGTTTGCCCAGCGCGCCTGCGGCGTCTGCACGACCGTCCATGCGATCGCCTCCATTCGGGCGGTCGAGGACGCCCTGGGGATCCGGATCCCCAAGGCGGCCAACATCATCCGCAACATGATCATCGCCCAACAGTACGTCCATGACCACGTCATGCATTTCTACCACCTGCATGCCCTGGACTTCGTCGACGTCGTTTCCGCTTTGGCCGCCGACCCGAAAAAAACGGCCGACATCCAGCAAAGTATTTCCACCTGGCCGCTGTCCTCGGCGCCCTATTTCGCCGACGTTCAGAAAAAAGTCAAGGTGATCGTGGACAGCGGCCAATTGTCGCTGTTTACCAACGCCTACTGGGGTCACCCGGCTTACAAACTACCGCCGGAGGTCAACCTCCTGGCCGTCGCCCATTACCTCGAGGCCCTCGACTGGCAGTCACAAGTCACCAAAATCCACACCATTTTCGGGGGCAAGAACCCCCATCCCAACTTCGTGGTCGGCGGCGTCCCGCTTCCGATCGACATGGACGGCGACCAGTCGCTGAACGCGGAAAAGCTCTCCGTGATCGCCGACTCCATCCGGAAAATGAACGATTTCGTCGACCAGGTCTACATCCCCGACCTGCTGGCCGTTGCCCCGTTCTACCTGGATTACGCCGCCGTGGGCGAAGGCCTGGGGAATTTCCTGACCTGGGGCGAATTCCCGGCCGGCGATATCAACGACACATCCAAGTACCTGGTCCCGCGGGCGCTCATCCTCAACCGTGACGTGAAGAACGTGATCGTTCCCGATCCCCGGGATTTCGAGAAGATGAAGGAATTCATCGCCCACTCTTGGTACAGCTATGCCCGGGGCGACAAGGCCGGGCTGGCTCCCTGGAACGGCGAAACGTCCTTCAATTTCACCGGGCCTCAGCCGCCGTTTGAACAGTTGAACGTCGAGGGGAAATACTCCTGGCTTAAGGCGCCACGCTGGAACGAAACGCCCATGGAAGTCGGGCCGCTGGCCCGCGTCCTGGCGATGTACGCCGTAGGCCACCCGCAGACCGTAGCCCTGGTGAACGCGGTGCTGGACAAGCTGAAAGCCCCGGTTTCGGCTCTGTTCTCCACCCTGGGACGGACGGCCGCCCGGGGAATCGAGACCAAGGTCATTTCCGACATGCTGCCCGTGTATTTCGATGAACTGACGTCGGAGATCAAGGCCGGTCGGACGGAAACGTTCAACGGTGAGAAATGGGAGCCTTCGACCTGGCCGCATCAAACCCGCGGCTTCGGATTCATCGAGGCGCCGCGGGGAGCCCTGGGGCATTGGGTCGTGATCGTGGGCGGAAAAATCAAGAATTACCAGATGGTCGTTCCGACCACGTGGAACGCCTCTCCCCGCGATCATAAGGATCAGCCCGGGGCGTATGAAGCCGCGCTGGTGGGGACCCGGATGGCCCGGCCGGATCAGCCGCTGGAGATCCTCCGGACGATCCACTCCTTTGACCCGTGCATGGCCTGCGCCATCCACATGATCGACGCCCAAGGCCGGTCTTTGGGGGAAGTCGGGACGGGATTCAACGTGATATGCCGGAGTTGAGACCGACCCGTCCTCCGGTTGCCTGGACGGAAAAGATCGAGGTGCTCCTTTGACCGAGCCGAACCGGGCGATCGTTTTGGGCATCGGGAACATCCTGAACCGGGACGAGGGCGTGGGCGTTCATTGTCTCGAACCCCTGCGTCAACGGCTCGGTCCGGTCGAAGGCCTCGAAATTTTGGACGGGGGAGTTCTGGGGATGGATCTCCTTCCCCTTGTCGAAAGCACGGACACTCTTCTCGTCCTGGATGCCGTCGACGCGCAAAAGCCGCCCGGAACGGTCGTCGAATTGGCCGGACCGGACATCCCTCTTTATTCGCAGGTCAAAATTTCCTGGCACCAGGTGACCTTCCAGGAAGTTCTCCATCTGGCCCAGGTTCGAAATCGTCTGCCCCGGCGTCTGCATCTCGTCGGGGTCCAGCCGGAGGATATCGCTGTCGGAACAGGTTTGAGCCCGGTCGTGGAGGCGGCTCTGCCGGCCGTGGCGGACAGGGCCATTAGAATCTTGTCGGATTGGGGATTAATTTAAGACAAGGCGGGTGTATGCGTCGATGAAAAAAATCCGATTGTTGGACCTCCAGACCGTTTCTCCTCTTCGTTCCCAGACATGTTACCATGCGGCCGCCGAAGTCCTGGCCGAAGGTTCCCCGGACACGATCATCCTCGTCAGCCCGGCCTCGCCGTATGTCTGTGTCGGTTTCCATCAGGACCTGGAACGTGAGGTCGACCGGGAGTATTGTCAAAACCGGGGCTGGCCGGTCTTCCGCCGCGAAGTCGGCGGGGGAGCGGTGTATCTGGACGCCGGGCAGGTGTTCATCCAATGGATCTTTCAACCTTCATCGCTTCCGGCCTCAGTCGAAGAAAAGTTCCGGATATATGTCGAGCCCATCGTCCGGACGTATCATGCCCTCGGGATCGCGGCCGAATTCCGGCCGATCAACGATATCCATGTCGCCGGGAAGAAAATCGGCGGGACGGGTGCGGCCAACATCGGCCGGGCGGAGGTCGTCGTCGGAAGCCTGATGTTCGATTTCGATAAAACCGCCATGGCCCGGGTCCTCAAGGTCGCTTCGGAGAAAATGCGTGATAAAATCTTTCAAAGCCTAGAACAATACATGACGACGATGCGAGAAGAACTCGGCCGCCTTCCGGAACGAAACCGCGTCACGGATCTTTACCTTGCGGCCTGCGCCGAAGTCCTGGGGGCCGAGATCGTCCCCGGGTCCTGGTCGGAGGCGGAGGAGAACCGCGCCCGCCTCATCGACGAACGATTTCTCACGCCGGAATGGCTGGAACCCCGGAAAGCGATGGAACGGCCGGGAGTCAAGATCCACGAGGACGTCCACGTCGTGGAATCCGTGTTCAAGGCGCCGGGAGGAATGATCCGCCTGACCGCTCGGCTGCGCCGGGAGAAAGTCGACGGATTGACCATCTCGGGTGATTTCACGATATTTCCCCGGACGGTCGTCCCGGAACTGGAAAACGCCCTGATTGGGCTGAATCGCGGCTGCCCCGACATCTGCCGGAGGGTCGAGGCCGTTTACGATCGTCTGAAAATCGAATCGCCCGGCCTGAATCCCTCCCATTGGGAAGCGGCCTTCGCCGGGCTCCCGGTGGTTTAACATGAAAAAACTTTGGAACCGGCGCTTCGGGCTCGCCCTGGTGATGATCGGGACGTCGGCGGCGATTTACTTCGCCGACTACCTGATCTTCGGCCGGCCGAGGGAAATCTTCTCGGGCCTGGTCGGTGACATCGCCTTCCTGTTCATTTACATCCTGGTCGTGATCCTGGTTATCGACGACGTTCTCGCCCGCCGCGAGAAAAAAGCCCGGCTGAAAAAAATGAACATGGTCATCGGCTCGTTTTTCAGCGCCGTCGGCCGGGACCTCCTGATGAAATTCCCCCTTTTCGTGGACAACGCCGCCGAACTTGCGCCGAAGCTGGCCTTCGACGGCCGCTGGGACAAGAACGCGTTCGCCCGGGCGGGAAAAACGGCGGAATCGTTTCCTTATCGCGTCCGGGTGAAGCCGGACTCGCTTCGGAATCTCCGCGCCTGCCTCACCGCCAACCGCGGCTTCCTCCTCGGCCTGCTGGAGAATCCCAACCTGCTCGAACACGAATCCTTCACGGACCTGCTCTGGGCGGTTTTTCATCTCGTCGAGGAGTTGGAGATGCGTCCGGAATCCCTGGAGGGCCTGCCGGCCGCCGATTACGCCCACCTAGCTGGGGACGTCCAGCGGGCGTATTCCCGGCTCGCCGGCGAATGGCTCGCCTACGCCCGGCATCTCCAGGAGGATTACCCTTACTTGTTCTCGCTCGCCGCCCGGATCAACCCGTTCCGCGAATCGCCGACGCCGGTGATTCGGGACTGATTTTTTAACGAGGGGAGGGGCCGGACCTCCAAAAATATCACTTGACATACATTTCATATTTGTTATCATTACAATATATAATTTATAAGGAGGAGATATGAAAAAAGACCAAAAACTGACCACCCGGAACGGGGCCCCCGTCGTCGATAACCAGAACACCATGACGGCCGGGCCGCGCGGACCCGTCCTGCTCCAGGACGTCTGGTACCTGGAGAAACTCGCCCACTTCGACCGGGAAGTGATTCCCGAGCGCCGAATGCACGCCAAGGGATCCGGCGCCTATGGCACCTTCACCGTCACCCACGATATCACCCGCTTCACCAAGGCGAAGCTTTTCTCCGAAGTGGGGAAGAAGACGGACCTGTTCGTCCGTTTCTCGACGGTCGCCGGCGAGCGCGGCGCCGCCGACGCCGAGCGGGACATCCGCGGATTCGCGATGAAATTTTACACCGAGGAAGGCAACTGGGACCTCGTCGGCAACAACACGCCGGTCTTCTTCATGCGCGATCCGCTGAAGTTTCCCGACCTCAACCATGCCGTGAAACGGGACCCGCACACCAACCTGCGAAGCGCCCTCAACAATTGGGATTTCTGGTCTTCGTTGCCCGAAGCGCTCCACCAGGTCACGATCGTCATGAGCGACCGGGGCATCCCGGCGTCCTACCGCCACATGCACGGTTTCGGCAGCCATACCTTCAGCTTCATCAACGCCAAAAACGAGCGCTGCTGGGTCAAGTTCCACCTGAAAACCCACCAGGGCATCAAGAATCTGTCCGATGAGGAATCCCAGGCGATCATCGGTAAAGACCGGGAAAGCCACCAGCGCGACCTGCTCGAGAGCATCGACAAGGGCGACTTCCCCCGCTGGACGTTCTCCGTTCAGATCATGCCGGAGAAAGACGCGGCCAAATATCGCTTCCACCCCTTCGATCTGACCAAGGTCTGGCTCAAGAAGGACTATCCGCTGATCGAAGTCGGCGTTCTCGAATTGAACCGGAACCCTGAGAACTATTTCGCCGAAGTGGAACAATCGGCCTTCAACCCGGCCAACGTCGTTCCCGGCATCGGCTTTTCGCCCGATAAAATGCTCCAGGGACGACTCTTTTCCTACGGCGACGCCCAGCGCTACCGGCTCGGCATCAACCATCACCAGATCCCGGTCAACGCGCCCCGCTGCCCTTACCACAGCTTTCACCGGGACGGGTCTATGCGGGTCGACGGCAACTACGGCGGCACCCTCGGTTACGAACCCAACAGCTTCGGCGAGTGGCGGCAGCAGCCGGAATTCGCCGAACCGCCGCTGGCCCTGGAAGGAGCCGCGGACCACTGGGATTTCCGCAAGGACGACGACGACTACTCCACCCAGCCGGGGATGCTCTTCCGCCTCATGGGCCCGGAAAAGCAGGCGCTCCTGTTCGCCAATACCGCCCGGGACATCGCCAAGGCGCCCCGGGAAGTCAAGATCCGCCACATCGG
>JAPKZG010000017.1 GCA_026393895.1 Candidatus Aminicenantota bacterium | reverse complement strand
CGTCCGGCCCAGCCGGTGGGCGATGATCTTCTCAAGCCCAACGAACGCCACCCCGCAGATGAAGAGGATGTCGGTCGTATCGATGGGGATGAATTCCTGGTGGGGATGCTTCCGCCCTCCCTGGGGAGGAACGTTGGCCGTCGTTCCCTCGAGGATCTTCAGGAGCGCCTGTTGGACGCCCTCCCCCGAAACGTCGCGGGTGATGGACGGGCTCTCGCTCTTGCGGCTGATCTTGTCGATCTCGTCGATATAGATGATCCCTTTTTGGGCCCGGGCCACATTGCCCTGGGCGGCCTGAAGGAGTTTGAGGATGATATTTTCGACATCCTCACCGACGTACCCGGCCTCGGTCAGGGTGGTCGCGTCGGCGATGGCGAACGGGACGGAAATGATCCGGGCGAGGGTCTCGGCCATCAGGGTTTTTCCGGTCCCGGTCGGTCCGATCAGGAGAATGTTGCTTTTGGAGATTTCGACGTCCGAGACGCCGCGCGGAAGCCGGATCCTCTTGTAATGGTTATAAACGGCCACCGCGATCTTTTTCTTGGCCAGGTCCTGACCGATGATGTAATCGTCCAGGCAGGCCTTGATTTCCGACGGGGTCGACAGGGTTTCGGGAAGGTCGGTTTCCGGGGTTTCCGGCGCGGGGACGTTCCGAACCAGGGAATGGGCCGCTTCCACGCACATGTCGCAGATGAACACCCCGCCCGGGCCGGCGATCAACTTGCGCACTTCCGCAGGCGTTCGGTGGCAAAAATTGCACTGCCCGGGCGCGTTGGTCCTGTCCCGCGTGGATTCGTCCATGGTCATCTCTCGTTGTCCGGCTTGGATTTCGGGCCGGCCCGCAGGGCCGGTCCGCCGGATCATCGTTTGGCGGCGCCCCGCGACGAGTAAATCCCGTCGAGGAGACCGTACTCCTTGGCCTGCGGCGCCGTCATGATGAAATCCCGTTCGATGTCGGACTGGATTTTCGATTTCGATTGGCGCGTATGCTTGACCAGTATCTGATAAAGCGTTTCCCGCATCCGGAGGATTTCCTTGGCCTGGATGGCGATATCGGACGCCTGTCCCTGGGTTCCTCCAAACGGCTGGTGCAGAAGAATCCGGGCGTTGGGCAGGGCGAATCGCTTACCGGCCGTCCCCGCCGCGAGCAGAACCGCGGCCATCGAGGCCGCCTGTCCGACGCAGATTGTCGCCACGTCGTTGCCGATAAACTGCATCGTGTCATAGATAGCCAGGCCGGCGGTAATGCTGCCGCCGGGCGAATTGATATAAAGCGATATCTCCCGTTGGGGGTTTTCCGCCTCCAGGTAGAGAAGCTGGGCAATGATTTGATTGGCCGAATCGTCCGTGATTTCACTCCCCAGGAAGACGATCCCGTCCTTGAGAAGACGCGAGTAGATGTCATAAGCCCGTTCCGAACGGCCGTCCTGTTCAACGACGAAGGGGATGAGTGTCATGGCGGAAAAAGCGATGGGTTACTCCATTATAGACTGGGCGATTAAAAAGTCAACGGTCCGGCGGGATAAAAGCGTTCCCTTCAGGCCCTCCCGGCGGCCTTCCTCCTGGAACGTTTCCATCACCCGGGCGAGGGGGAGGTTGTTGGCCTCAGCGATGGTCTTGATCTCCGTGTCGACGTCCTCCTCGGTCACCGTGAATCCCTCGACCTGGGCGATCTTGCGGATGACGAGATGTTCTTTGAGGTTCTGCTCGGCCTGTTCCCGAGCTCGGGTCCGGATCGATTCCACGGCTTCGCGCGTGAGGCCCCGGCGGGGCATTTGCGAGGCAATGTTCTTGAGAACGACCTCCATTTCCTCTTCGACGACGCTTCCGGGGAGGGTGATGGCCGCCTTATCGATGACAGCCTGAATCGCCTCCTGCGAGGCCTCCCGGCGGGCGTTCTGGCGTTTCATCGCCTGAAGTTCCGTCCGGACCTTGTCGCGCAAAACAGCCAGCGATTCCTCGCCCATGCGCTTGGCCAGTTCATCGTTGACCTCCGGCGTGACCGTTTCCCGAACCGAAAGGACTTTCATTGTAAAGGCGATCGATTTCCCGGCCAGCTTCTTTTGGGGAAAATCGGCCGGATAGGAATGCTCGAAGGCCGTCTCCTCCCCCACCCTGAGACCGGTCAGATGGGCCTCGACGGCGGGGTCGTTATGTTCATGGCCGGCAACCATGGCGATCTTTTCCTTCGGCAACAGCCGCTTGGATTTGAGGTCGCGGCCCTGGACCTGGGCGTTGACGTAATCCCCCGCCTGGATTCCCCTGTTTTCGACGGGAAGATATTCGGCGTGTTTGAGACGCAGGTCGGCGATCGTCTTGTCGACTTCGACTTCGGAGACGCTTTCGTCCCGTTTTTTCAGCTTCAGTTTCTTGTAGGGCGGGAGGTCGAATTCGGGCCAGGTCTCGACGACCGCCTTGAACCGGATCGGTTCGCCGGCCCGGTAGGAAACGTCCCGGACCGAGGGGACGCCCACGGCTCGAATGCCGTTCTTTTCGAGAGCCTGGTGGAGAGACTCGGGGATGAGCTGATCGATGACTTCATGCTCGATATCGTGGCCGAATTTCTGAAGGACAACGTCCAGCGGCGCCTTGCCCGGCCGGAAACCAGGTAGTTTCGCCCGGGAGGCGAACGAGGCGGTCATTTCCTCGTGGGTCTTGGCCGCTTCGGCCGCGGAAACCTCGATATCGAGCTCCCGGCTGACGGGGCTGAGCGTTTCGACCATGCACTTCAAATTGTCGAGAGGATCGGCCATGGATTCATCCTTTGCCGTCGGCCGTAGGCCGACGCGTTCTTCCGTGGGCAGAGCGGGAGTCGAACCCGCACTCCCTCTCAGGAACTAGGTCCTAAGCCTAGCGCGTCTGCCGTTCCGCCACCTGCCCATATGTGATTTCGCCCGATCTTCCTTCGTCCCATAGAAATCCGTCGGGTGAGCTGACTCAGGGTAAACGGAAGGAGAAGAAAATAAGGTTACCAAAAAGTTTTCCCTTTGTCAATTCGCGGCCCGCCGCCGTCGGTCACTTGATGTACGATTTCAGCTTGGCCGCCTTGGCTGGGTCGATTTCCTGGAGTTTTTTAACGATTTCCTGCGCGCTGAATTTGTCGCGCAGGTTAAGATAAATCACGCCGAGGTTGAAGAGCGCGTCGGTGTTGTCTGGCCTGATGTCGACGGCTTTCTTCATCGATTCGAGCGCCGGGGCAAATTGCTTGATTTGCATCTGGCTCATGCCGAGGTACATCCAGCCGTAGATTTGATCGGGAACGAGTTCGGTATTTTTCTGAAAAGCTGTAATCGCCTTGGCATAGTTTTTCAGCGCGTAATAGCAGGAACCGATTTGAAACCAGGCGTAATCAAAAGTCGGCTTGATTTCGACGGCCTTTTGGAAGGCTTCGATCGCCTCAGCGTTTTTCTGAATTTTCTGATACTCCATGCCCAGGTTATAGTAGGACTGCTCGTTGTTCGGAGCCACCTCGATCATTTTTTTGCAGGCCGCGATCGCCTTGTCGGTCATTTTGGCCGCATCGTACATGGCCACGATGTTCGGAAAATATTTTCCATGTTCCCCGCTGATTTCCCCGGTCTTGATATAGGCGGCTTCGGCCTCGTCGTATTTTTGGGCTTTCTCCAGCATTTGGGCCAATTGATAATTCTGGTAGGCGTCGTCCGGGTTAAGTTTGACGACTTCGGCATAGGCGGCCGCCGCAGCCTCGAATTGTCCCGCCTCACGGCGGACGTTGCCGAGCATCTTATAAGCCGAGACGGGGTTGGCCGGGTTCGAAGTCAGGAATTTCTCATAAGCATCGCCGGCTTTGGCCCATTCGCGCAGGCCTTCATAGCAGTTGCCGAGGTCCTGGTAGGAGGCGATGAGCGAGGGATCGAGCCGAAGGGCCGTTTCCAGGTTTTCCGCGGCCTTACCCAGGTTGGAAGTATCCTCGTAATTTTTCCTCATCCGGGATTGGATGCGACCGAGTCCGGCGAAGGCACCGGCATTTTGCGGATCGATCTTCGTGAGTTGATCGTAGGTAGCGGCCGCTTTTTCGAAATCCCGCTGGTTTTCATAGACTTCGGCTAGATATTTCCACGCCTCCATGTTGGCGGGTTGGGCTTTCGTCACCTTGTCCAGGCTCTGGGCGGCCGAGCGCCCGACATCAAGCCACATGTACATCCGACCGGCAAGCCAGGCGGCCTCGACGGACTCCTTGAAATCCTCAGCGGTCCGGGACTTGAACGGAACGAGAGTGCCCGCCCTCATCGCCGAGACCGCCGACGCGGGAACGATGAATCGCAGGCGCAATTCATAAACGTTCATGAGCCCGGCGAGTTTCCCCGTCTCGTCCAGGACCGCTCCACCGTCGAACTCGTCCGTCAGGCCCAACGAAGAGTCGGCGACTTTGGCGTTCGGCGCGAGGTCGAATAACTTACGGATTTTTCCTTCGGCGGCGGACAGGTCGCCGGCTTTGTCCGATCCCAGGGCGACGACGGTCATATTGGGAGCTAAGGCCGCTCCCGCGGGCAAAACCCCCGCTTTTCCATCGATTTGGAGCAGAGCGAGGTCCAGGGTCTTGTCCACGGCCAGGAGCCCCTCGACATCGACTTTTTTCTTTTTGAAGTTGAACGCCTTGACGTCGGCCGCTTTACAGACCAGGTGGTAGGTCGTGGCCGCCGTGGTTTCCGAAAGAACGACCGCCGCCCCGCGGCCGATTTCATTCTTGTCTTTATCGTAAACGACGAGGGTCAGAACGCCGTTTCCGCTTTGGGTAAGCAGTTTAGCCGCCAAGTCACTTTGGGCAAATAGCGAAGCTGCCGGTAAAAGCACGGCGAGACACAACACGGTGAAGAAGAAGTTTTTGGCTTTCATTTCGCCTCCTGTTATTTATGGACGAGAATGAACGAAATAAGTAAACAATATTTTTGCATGATAACTCCGTTTCTGTCAAATGACCGACTCGTCCGATGGAGGGTTCCCTCACGCCAAGGGCGGGGAGGATATAGGGGGAACCCTTTATGATCTTCCCCCCTTAAAGGAGTCCCGTTGACATATAGCGGCCGGTCGGGTAGCCTGAGGGACTGAGCCCTGGCTCCCAAGGGTCGCATAGGACCGTGAGGGGAAACCACGGGACGCGAGGATAAGATGCGTATCCCCCGCCGAACCGCTGTTATCTTGATCGCCGCCTCAGGCGTTGCAGCCGCCCTTTTCATCTTAAAAATCAACAAGGACATGGTGGATTTCAACGTTAATTACGCCGCCGGTGACCGCTTGATTCACGGCGAGACGCTTTACCGGACCTCCGACAAGCATTACCAATTCAAATACGCCCCGTTTTGCGCCATGATCTACGCCCCCCTGGCTTTGTTGTCTCCGACGGCCGCCAGGGCGATCTGGTATGTTTTGGTGCTGGCAGCTACGGCCGGATCGCTTTGCCTCACGGCCCGCCTGCTTGCGCCGGCGGATGAACAAGGCGGCCGGAGTGCCCGGAATGCGGTACTTCTCGCCGGCCTCGTTCTGGCTAAGTTTTTTCTCCGCGAGATCCAGCTTGGGCAGATCAACACGATCATCACCTTTCTTCTGCTCCTCATGGTCTTCAACATCGTACGGGACGAGGCGAAGCGGTCCTCCGGCCGGGGTGCGGCGGCCGGTTTTCTCTGGGGGCTGGCCACGGCCATGAAACCCTACGCCTTGATTTTTCTGCCTTACTTCATCCTCAGACGCCGATGGAACATCCTCTGGCCGGCGCTCCTTGTTCTGGGTTTGTCCTTGATCGCCCCCTCAGCATATTATGGATTCCCGGGGAATCTGGCCGTTCATATGGAATGGATTTCGACCCTGTCGCGTTCGACTTCGATTTTGCTCGATTCCCAGGACAACGTTTCTCTTCTGGCGATGCTGACGAAATGGACTCATGATCCGGGTTTCGCCCAGCTGGGATTTGCGGTTTTCCTCCTGGCGCTCGTCATTGTCGTTTATCTTTTCGTCCGATGGAGCCGCGGGCGCCCGAACGCCGTAGTTCCCGAAACGGCCTTGCTTCTTTTACTCATTCCGCTGATTTCTCCGCTCGGCTGGGATTACACCTTTCTAGCGTCCGTCCTGGCCGTCGCCCTCGTTCTTCAACACATCCAGGAGTTGCCCAAAATCGTCCGCTTCGGGTTGATCTTGAATCTCGCCGTCATCGGCCTCTCGCTCTATGACCTTCTCGGCCGACGGGCGTACGCCGCGTTCATGTCGGCCTCCGTCCTGACCTTGAACTTTTTGATCATCGTCGGCGTGATGGTTTGCCTGAGATGGACGCGGAGAATCTGAATTCCCGCCGCCGGGTCATCCGGATCTACGTCGCGACGGTTGCGGGCACGGTCCTTTGGCTGGCCGCGATCATCGCCGCCCCTTATCTTCGGAGCCGGGGTTTCGGCGGCGCCGGCTTCTTCTATGCCTGTTTCGCGCCGGTCTGTCACCAGATTCCGTCCCGGTCGCTCTTCTTTTGGGGATTTCCGTTGGCCGTTTGCGCCCGCTGCTTCGGAATATACCTCGGGTTCGCGGCCGGTCTTTTTCTCTACCCGTTTCTTCGAGGATTTTCGTCCGTCCGACTCCCCTCCTTGAAAACGTTCGTTCTCGTCTCGTTTCCGATTGTCCTGGATTTCGCCGGAAATCTCCTGCGGCTTTGGTCAACACCGGATATTCCGCGTTTATTTACAGGATTTCTCTGGGGGATGATCCTTCCTTTTTATTTTCTCGCCGGCCTTTTCGCCTTTACCCCCCGCCGTGATTCATGCGCTTCGCGTCCCAGGTAAGTCGGTCCAAGCGGCGGTCCGCTACGGCATCGGCGCCCGTATTTCGATGATAAACAACTCAAGATCCGATTCGGCGGAGCCGGATTCGGCGAGCGCCGCGACCATCCAAAAATACTTTTGATGGGGACCAAGGGTCATTTGAACCTCCCTCGGAAGAATCAAGGTCAAGGATTCGACCGGGGGGCTTTTCCAAAACTGTCTCAAGGAATCGTCGAACAGGCTTACGACATAGGCGTCGGCCGGCCTCCGGTCGGCGGGACGCCAACGAAAAACCAGGGCTGAATTTCCGTCCACCGGACCGCGAGGATGTTCCAAAAGGATCGTTTGGGAATCCCCCGAACGATAAGTTTCCGCGTCGTCCGGAATCCTCATACGCCCTGTTGCGAGGATCAGAATGCCCGCGAAAACAGCCGCAAGCCCGGCGCCGACGAACAGCCATCGACCCATAGCGATAAATCCCCGGTTCAGCAGCCGCCGTTCGGCGGGTCCATCTTCATTCCGGAGACGCTCAAGCTTCGCGGAAAAAGCCCGGGCATCCCGATCCATGTCCAGAAGGATTTCGAATTCATCGGCGCAGAACCCGCAACCGGCGACGTGATCCAGGACGCGCGACTTGAACCGGCGCGTGGAGCCCGCGGAAAAAAATCGGATCAAATCGGCGGTCAGAGGGCAATCCTTCCTCGAGGACGGAAGCAGGCCGCCGAGATATCTCCGATAAGCCGCCTTCAAATATTCGTCAGGGACGTTCATAATCGATGTTTTTTTCCACTAGGATCTTTTTGAGGTCTTTGAGACCGCGATAGAGCAGATTCCGTGTTTTTGACGCGCTCCACTGGAAATGAAGGGCGATTTCCTCAATCGTCATGTTCAAAAGATACAGCCTGACGACCCGACGTCGAGTGGGGATCAGGCGCTCGACCGCTTTGCCGACGATGTCCTTGAGGTCCATCTCCTCGTAGAGATAATCCGTATCGTACCCGGAAACGTTTTCCGCGATCCGACGGATTTTCTCATGAAGGTAAATGCCCTCTTCCCGTTTGAATTTCCGGAAATAATCGATAACCGACGTGTCCACGATCTTCTTAATATAAGACGCGTAATGGCGGATTTTCTTCTCATTGCGGATGAGCTTCCATAATTTGATACGGGTTTCCTGGAGAATGTCGTCAACGTCCACCCCGAGCCGTCCGACCTGATATTTTTGTATGTGGGCTCTCATGAAACCGGAAAACAGAGCGAAAATTCTTTCCAATTCCTGCTCTTTGGATGGATCCCAATTCACTGCGGCCCCTTTCGCGCTTCCCTACCCCCAAAAAACGTCGACCAACCCATAATATAGATCGTCCGAACGACCGGTTTTTCTCACCACCCGGACGTAACAATCAAAAAAGCGTCTAGGAGATCCGCCGACCGACCGACCGAAGTCGGCGGGTCCCTCCTCGCACCTTAGCAAACCAGAGGCCTGCGGCCAGAAGGACGGCGGAGCCGATCGCCGCCAATGGCCACCATCGTGTTTTCCGATAAAGGCGGCGGTCGGCGGACCCCGAAACGACAAATCCGCCCCAATAATACGGATGAGAAAAATCCGCCGAGCCGATCATCTCCATTTTCGCTCGACGGAGCGCGGCGGCAACCGAGTCTCCCTCGCGGAGGTGCAGATAAAACCGGCGCATCAAATGGCCTGTCGCTTCGTCGTCGACGGGCCACAGGCTCATCAGAACCGCCGAAGATCCGGCAAATAAAAACGAACGATTCAATCCTTCGATCCCTTCGCCGCGGATCAACCGGCCGGCCGCGCTGCGGCAGGCCGAGAGCGCGACGATTTCGGCGTTCAAGCGGAGGTTATAAATTTCTCGCGCCTGGAAATATCCGTCCTCGTCGGAATCCGGGTCAGCGGAAAGGACGATGGCCGATCGAACCGGCTTTTGCTCGTCGATCAGTCCGTGAGCGGCGAAATGAATCATCCTGTAATCCTCGAAACGCACGGTTTTCAAGACCTTCTCGGTCGCGTTTTTTCCTTTAAGAACAAGACATTTTTCGGGAGGGTACAGGTGCGATATGTCGTCCACTTCTTTTTCGCTGAACGTCAAGCGCGCCCTTGCTCCCGATTCTTCCCCACCGGGAGCGGCAACGGCCAACAAGTCCATAACGCTCGATTTCCGCCGATCGGCCCGTTTTATTAATTCCGCGAGCGAGGATAGCGACGGCGAATAGGAAACGTCCGCTTCGATCCCGATCCAGGACGACACGCCTGAAGGGCCAAGCGTTTCAAACGGCAAATAATGAAGAACATCGTCCGGAACGATGATTATCCGTCGATAAGGCCGGTCGAGCCCCGGTGCCAGGAGAGTTTGATAAAGATTGTTTCCCGACCCCGTCACGGGATGTTCCCGGTCGGATATCGTTTTCAAATGACCGGCGACAAGATCCCGGAGCACTTCGGTCGAAGGAAGCCGAAAAAACGTTTCTTTTTCCCGGCTGATCGCCAGGCCGAAGGCACCTTCTTTTCCGAGCGCATATGTAAAAACGACCGTTTCCGCGTCCATAATCTTTTTCCGTAAGTCCCGTAAGGTCATGATCTCCGGAAACCGCAGGCCCGAATATATGGGATCGTGGGACCGGATATTCCGCCGGAGTTCCTCGTATTCATCCTCCTGAATTTGAATCTCCTTTTCAATGACCGCCCTCCGTTCCGAGGACTCTGGTTCGTATAATAACTCCCGAGACAATCGGGCGAGCCGCGATTGAATTTTTCCGGCCTGGGCTTCCACTTCGGGATTGCTTTTTTGGGCGACGGAAACCCGTCCGATTTCCAGACTGTCCAAAAATCCCCGGGCTTTGGCCCTCTCCATATACTGAAACGCTATTTCCAGGTGATGGGCGGCCGGTTTTATTTTATTCAGCCGATAGAGAAGGTCGATCGCGTTATGATAGACCTCCAATCTCCGATTCGATCTTAAAAAGCTTGTTTTGAGGTCCTCGTTCTCAATCGTCGACCTGCTTTTTTCGATCGTATCGATCGCCTCTTGATAATTTTTCAAGGCGCCTTCGAAACTCCCTTTCTTTTTCTGGATATCGGCCGTTTCCAACAACGCTTCCCATAAAATGTAGCCGGCGTTGATTTCCACCGCAAGGTCGATGGCCTTCTGCAAATATATCAATGCGTCTTCATCTTTTCCCATGCGAAATAGCGAGGATCCAATATTTTTTGTGAGGAGACTGATCGCTTCCTTGTCATTTAGTCTCTTCGCTGATTCAATTCCTTTTTGATAATATTCCACGGCTTTCGAATACTCTTTAAGGTCAAATGAAATCGTCCCAAGATTACCAACAACTCTTGCTTTAACTGAATCTTTATTTCCGAGACTAATGATTGAGTAACATTCCTTCAAGATGGAAAATGCTTCGTATAGATCTTTTCTCGAATTCGTCTCCAGCCATTTTTTTCGATAGACCGTCCCGATATTGCTGAGATCGATCGAAACGTATTCAAATTCGCCCAGAAATTTATCGATTTCCAATGCTTTAAAATAATATGAAAGAGATTTATCGTAATCTCCGATTGTTTTATAAACTATTCCGATATTTGTTGAGCTTTCGCTTTCCGCTTTTAAATTATGTAAACGTTTCGCAATCTTGAGTGAATCTTCATAATAATTCATCGCTTTCGAATAGTTTCCCGTCTTAAAATAATAAAGTCCAATGTTATTTAAACAATATCCTTCGTCTTTTATGTAATGAATCTCTCTGGCTATTTTTAACGAAAGCTCATTGCACCGCAGATAATCGACAAGATTACTATTTTCAAGGTAATTAATGCTCATTTGGCGCAGGCATTTCATTTCAAATTCAATCCGTTGAATCGACCGCGATATTTCAATCGCTTTTTGAAACATAGTGATTGATTCTAGGTAAAATCCCTTAGACCTAAGTTCCTTTCCGGAAGAGTATAAATTAATAATTTTCATTATTTTTTCGCTTAAATCCCTGTTTTCGAAATCCACAGCTAATATTGCTGATGTTCGCATTTTTTTAAAATATTCGAGGGCCTTCGAGGGATTTCCTAGAATCCAAACCACGTATCCTTTTTGAAAATATAACGTTATCTTTTCTGGTAGTGAAAGTCCGTTTATTTCAAATTTCTCGAATTCCCGTAGAAGATGTTCGGCCTCTTCATAAAGTCCATTTTGTTGAAGGACTTCGACTTTATAAAGAATTTCAGAAAATGATTCTCGCTTTTCTTTCTCTGAAATATAAGATAAAGCACTAATGGAAATCGAAAATATCGGTAAGACAATACAAAATAAACATTTCTTAAATATTCCATTATTTATTTTGAATTCACACGACATGAATTTTCCTTATTGAAAGATCGAAAAGAAATGAAAATAAAATAACTTCTTCTATCAATTAGTCTGAAATACTTATTTTGACGATTCCTATGTCGTCTTTTGGCTTCATTCGACCAGTGTTCCCCTCATCACGCCTTGAAGGTTCTATCCGTTTAAAAATCCAGTACATATGTTCAGAGAAAAATATCGGGGTGAGCGAAATCATCAAATCATCCCGCAAAAATTGTAAAGGCGAATTCGGCCGGATCGGTTCTTCCGCAACACCCCAGCCCGGAACTGCCAAACATATGAATCCTAGACACATCAATGCCCCGGTTTTTTTTAGAGCGACGGTCTGAAACATGACATCCCCCTTTGCGAAAATTGACCTGGAAAAAAAGAAAGGCGCAGACGTCGGAACGAATTCTGGCCCAAATTCCCCTTTGCCGGTCCTTTCCCCATCACAGGTTCGCCGACAAGACTATTGAAACAGGAATAAAATGTCAAGCGAAATATATCGCCAAACACGCCTCTTTCCAGAGAGCATCCCGGCCTTGTTGTTCTGAAAAAAGCGTAAGGAATCCGTGCCTGATTATTTGAAAAAGAAAGCGATTTCCGTCGCCGCGGTGTCGCGGGAATCCGATCCGTGAACGGCGTTACGCTCGATCGAAAATCCGAATATTCTCCGGATCGTCCCGGGAACCGCCCTGCCCGGGTCCGTCGATCCCATGACTTCACGCCAATAACCAATCGCGTTTTCCCGCTCCAGGAGCAAAACGACGGAGTCGCCCGAGCTTATGAACGCAACCAGGTCTTCGAAAAACGGCCTCTGCCGATGGACCGCATAAAATTCCATCGCCGCGTCGGCCGTCAGGTGGACAAGCCTCATCTCAACGATCCGAAATCCCTCCGATTCAATGCGGTCGATGATTTTCCCGACCACGTTTTTTTTAACGCTATCGGGTTTAATGATGGCCAAAGTCCGTTCCATTTTCTTTCTCTCCTATCTCGCGAAACCTCAGCATCATAGCCCGATGCCTCGGGAACGTCAACCGGACATGATCGTCCCGTGAATTTCGAAAATGCATCACTATCCGGACGAAACCTCACCCCCGGGATTCTCCCTCGCTGAACTTCCGAATTGCGATTTCGTTTTCGCGGGCGGGGTGCCTTCTTAACGGCCGAAAGATGCCCTGTTGATTAATAGGCGGGAAAACCCTAGAATGGGAGGCTAATAGCGTTGAGGAGATCCGGATGAACCAACAGCGTCCCCCTCTTTTCGTCCCCGCCCTGATCGGCGGAACCATAGCCGGAATTCTGTCCGCCATTCCCTTGCTCAATTGCCTCTGCTGCCTCTGGATCATCGGAGGCGCGATGTTGGCCGCCGCGCTGTGGGCCAAGGATTCCCCGGTCGCTCTGACGGCCGGCGACGGCGCCCTGATCGGCGCTTTCACCGGGCTGTTCGGGGCAGCCGCTCATTCCCTGATCAACATTCCCCTGGCCGCGGTCAACGCGACTTTTTTCCGGAACGTCTTCACCCGCCTTTCCACCTATACCAACGAGATGCCCTCGGGTTGGGAGAAATGGTTCGACCAGAGCGCGGGGCCGTTCCAGATCGCCGGGTTTTTCCTCGGCCTGATCGTGACGGCGGCTATTTTTTCCGTTTTGGGAGCGCTCGGCGGTATTCTCGGGACCGCCCTGTTCGGGAAAAAGACCCCTCCATCCTCCATCGTTCCTCCACCCGCCACGCCACCTCCCGCGGGACCGGCGATCTGAACAGATGAAAAAAATTTTTAAAACCCAGGTCATCGTCAACCCCGCCTCGGCCAAGGGCGAAACCCGGAAACGTTGGGGCCAGATCCGCGAGGGGCTCCGGCATTTCATCCACGAATTTAAGATCGAATTTACCGAACGTCCCTTCCAGGCCAACGAGATCGCCCGGTCCTCGTTGCGGGACGGGGCCGAGCTGATCATCGGCGTCGGCGGTGACGGGACTTTGAATGAAATCGCCAATGGATTCTACGACAACGAAAAACCGATCAACGCGGAAGCCACCCTGGGGATCGTCCCCTCGGGTTCGGGATGCGACCTGACCCGCAGTCTCAAGATTCCCTCGCATCTCAAAGGGGCCATGGCCGTCCTCCAGGACGCCGGCCCCGTCCCGATCGATATCGGGAAGGTATCTTTTCGGTCGACCGACGGCCTGATGACCGAGCGGTACTTCCTCAACGTCGCCGATTTCGGCCTCGGCGGCGAGGTCATCCGGGAAGTGAACCGCCGGCGGCTGGAGCGCCGGGCTTCATCGTACGTCAAATGCCTTGTCTCGACCATCCTTCACTACCGCAACAAGAAAGTCCGCATCCGGATCGACGGCCGCGACCTGCCTCGTGAGGAATATATGATCGGCGCGATCGCCAATGGACGCGTCTTCGGCAAAGGCATGAAAATCGCGCCCAAAGCGCAGCTTGACGACGGGCTGTTCGACGCCGTCCTGGTCAAGGGGATGAAATTATTCGAATTCTGTCGTCAGGGCTGGAAACTGATCAACGGATCGCACCTCGGCTATCGCAAGGTCCAACTGATCCGGGGACGCCGGGTGGAGGCTGTCCCGGAGGACGAAGAGGAATCGATTCTTCTGGAAATGGACGGCGAGCAACTGGGAAGTCTGCCCGCGGTTTTTGAACTCATCCCCCGCGGGTTGCTCGTCAAAGGGTATCTTTAAAACATGGCGTAGCCTTCAGCCGCAACGGCTTCAGGCCAGGAACATGTTCGGAATTCTCAGGTGGTACCGCTGACTCCGCGCTGGGCGGCCAATATCGGATCATTCGTCAAGACGGTCTTTCCGCTTGCGTCCCGAAACTCGAAAATTTTCGTTCGCCGGCCGGGTGCGGGGGCCCGATAGGTCGCTATAACCCGGCTAATGTAGGTCCGCGTTTCGGCATATGGCGGAATTCCGCCGTATTTCTTGACGGCTTCCTGCCCGGCATTGTACGCCGCCAGGGTTTTTTTAATATTCCCATCGTACAATTTCAACAGGACTTTCAGGAACTTGACGCCCCCCCTGATATTGTCTTCGGGATCAAAGACATCCTTTACGCCATAAGCCACCGCGGTCGCCGGCATCAATTGCATCAATCCCTGTGCCCCGGCTCTTGAAATGGCGTGACGATTGTAAGCCGACTCGGCCTTGATCACCGCATGCACGAAATCGGCGTCCAAACCGTATTCGTCCGCGATGGCTTTGACGAACGGATCGTATTTGTCCTTCATCCGCGACCAGAAACCGGCCGAATTTCCCGCCGCGGGTAGAAGGAGGAGGAGGAAACCCGCGGCGGTCAATCCGGCAGCGATTCGTTTGGCAAAGCTCGTCATATCAGCTCTATTTTCGACCGGAACCCGGAAACCGTCAATCACCTTTAGGGGTGAATTCGCGAGGGGGTTTGACCCCGGCTAGAGAGCCTCCTCGATGATCCGGAGGCATTCGGAAAGGGTCCGGTCGAGCGAATCGACATCGGAACCACCCGCCTGAGCGAAATCGGGCCGGCCGCCACCGCCTCCTCCGATCAGGGGAGCCAGCCGCTTGATGAGGGTTCCGGCCTGGACCCGGCCGGTCAGGTCCTTGGTCACGCCGACCACCAGGAGCGCTTTCCCCTCGTGAATCGCTCCCAACACGGCGATTCCGGATTTCAACCGGTTTTTTATCTCGTCTATCGCCGTCCGGGCTTCAGCCGGAGCCAGCCCATCCTGACGCCGGACGAGAACCGAAACTCCCTTTACGGTCTGAATAGGCTCGTCGGCGGGCGCGGCCGGCGCCTGGACCTTCGACCGGCGGAGCGTCCGCACCTCGTGGTCTTTCTCCTTCAGATGTTCCTGGATCTTGGCGATTTGAGCGAGCAAGTCCTTCCGGGAAACGCTCAGAGCCGCCGCGGCGGTATGGACGAGCCGGTCCGTTTCCTGGACGTGTTTCAAGGCTTCCTCGCCGGTGAGGGCCTCGATCCGGCGCATGCCTGCGGCCACGCTCGATTCGGCGATGATTTTGAACAGGCCGATTTCGCCCGTCGAACGCGCATGCGCCCCGCCGCAGAGTTCCCGGCTGTATTCGCCTACCGAGACCAAACGAACCCGTTCGCCGTACTTTTCCTCAAAGATCGCCATGGCCCCCGATCGAAGGCCTTCCTCCAGCGACATCTCGGCGACGCCGACCTGGACGTCTTCGCGGATTTTCTCGTTGACAATCGTTTCGATTCCGGCGATTTCCTCGTCCGAAAGGGCCTGAAAATGAGTGAAATCGAAACGCAACCGCGCCGGCCCGACCAACGAGCCGGCCTGCTTGACATGTTCGCCGAGAACGCTCCGCAGGGCCGCATGGAGCAGATGGGTGGCCGTATGGTTGGCTTGGGTCGCGCTCCGCCGCGTCCGATCGATCGAGGCTTGGACAGGATCCCCCTCGCGAAGAATCCCGGCCAACATCTTCACCCGGTGGCTCCGGATATCGGGCACCGGGTAATAGGCGGTTTCGACAAGGGCAGACGCACGCGCCCCCTTGATCAGCCCGGCGTCGCCGACCTGGCCGCCGGCTTCGGCATAAAACGGAGTCAGGGAGAGGATGACTTCGCCCGTCTCCCCTTCCGCGAGTTCTTTCACCCGGACGCCGTCCTTGAAAGCAGCGACGACCCGGGTTTCCGCGACTTCACCCGCTCCGAATCCGGCGTATTTCGCCTCGGCCGGGGAAATCCCCTCGTAGACTTTTTTCTCTTTCACCCGGGCGTCCCCCTTCCAGGTGTGGCGGGCCCGCGCTTTTTGGCGCTCCAATTCGTTATGGAAGACGGGCTCGTCCACCGCGATTCCTTCCTCCTGGGCCAGTTCCCGGGTCAGGTCCAGGGGAAAGCCGAACGTATCGTACAACTTGAAGGCGGCTTCGCCGGTCAAAAGACGCGAGCCGGACAATTTGGCTTCCCGGACGTATTCCTGAAAATAGCGGAATCCGGACGCCAACGCATGACGGAACCGTTCTTCTTCGGCCCGGCAGATACGGGAGAGCAACGGCAGCGACGACATGAGTTCCGGGTAGGCGTCCTTCATGATGTCGGCCACGACGCCCAGCAGGGCGAAGACGAAGGGTTGATCGAGGCCGAGCTTCTGTCCCTGCCGGAAGGCCCGGCGGACGAGGCGGCGAAGGACATATCCCCGGCCGTCGTTGGCCGGCATGATCCCGTCGCCGATGAGGAAGGCGATCGACCGGGCGTGATCGGCGATGATCCGGACCGAGACGTCGGAATCGTCGCCCGACGGATATTCCCGGCCCGTCTTCCGGCTCACTTCTTCGATAAGCGGGAGGAAGAGATCCGTGTCCCAATTCGACGTTTTTCCCTGAAGGACTGCCGTCAGCCGTTCCAGTCCCATGCCGGTGTCGATGGACGGGCGGGGCAAAGGCCGCAGCGCTCCCTTCCCGTCCTGCTCGAATTGCATGAACACGAGGTTCCACAGTTCGACGAACCGGTCGCTGCCCTTCTCGATCAGGTCGCGCGGCGCGCCTTCTTCAAGGAGAGGAGCGAAATCGTAGTGCAACTCCGAACATGGGCCGCAGGGGCCGGTATCGCCCATCGCCCAAAAGTTGTCTTTTTCCCCGAAATGAAAAACGCGCTCGGAGGGAAGCCCGATGTCCTCCCGCCAGAGGCGGTAGGACTCGTCGTCTTCTTCGTACACCGTGGCGTAAAGCCGGTCCACGGGAATTTTGTAAACGTCGGTGATAAGCTCCCAGGCAAAGGCCACGGCCTCTTTCTTGAAATAATCCCCGAAGGAAAAATTGCCGAGCATCTCGAAAAAGGTATGATGCTTGGTTGTTCGGCCGACCTGGTCGAGGTCGTTGTGTTTGCCGCTGACCCGCAGGCATTTCTGGACGGAAGCCGCCCGGGAATAGCTTCTTTTTTCCAGCCCGAGAAAGACGTTCTTGAACTGGTTCATCCCGGCGTTGGTGAACAGGAGGGTCGGGTCATCCTTGGGCAGAAGAGGAGTGCTCGATACGATTTTATGTCCGCGCCGGGAGAAATATTCGAGGAATGTTTCCCGGATATCCTGAGCGATCATTCCAATTCTGTTCCCTGCTTATTGACGACGCTCATGTCCCGTTCCATGTCTTCGATCGCCAGGTCCTGGCTGGAACGGATGCCCTGAACCCGAAGCTTGAAGTTGTCGGGGCTGGTCGAATAGCGGAGGCCTTGCTCGAAAGAGATCAGATTCTTCTCGTATAAATGATAAACGCTCTGGTCGAACGTCTGGGTCCCGTATTGCGAAATGCCGGCGGCGATGGCATCCCGGATCTGGTAGGTTTTATCGCGGTCAGAAATGCACTCGGCAATATAAGGCGTATTGATCATGACTTCCACGGCCGGGACTCGGCCCGCGCCGTCTTTCCGCGGGATCAGCCGCTGGGAAATGACCGCCCGGAGAATCGAGGCGAGCTGAATCCGGATCTGCCGCTGCTGATGAGGCGGGAAAACACCGACGATGCGGTTGACCGTTTCCGGCGCGTCGAGGGTGTGAAGCGTGCTGAGGACGAGATGGCCGGTTTCGGCCTCCGTCAGCGCCGTCTCTATCGTCTCCTGGTCCCGCATCTCACCGACCAGGATGATGTCAGGGTCCTCGCGGAGGGCCGCCCGAAGCCCCCGGGCGAAGGATTTGACGTCCCAACCGACCTCGCGCTGGCTGATCGTGCTTTTTCTGTCGCGATGAAGGTATTCGATGGGATCCTCGATCGTGATGATGTTGTCGTGCCGCGTGCCGTTGATGAGGTCGATGATCGAGGCCAGGGTCGTCGTTTTCCCGCTTCCGGTGGTTCCGGTCAACAGGATCAGTCCGCGGGTATAACCGGCGATTTTCTCCAGGACGTCCGGCAGGAGAAGATCTTTCAGGGTTTTGATCTCGAAATGAATGATCCGTAGGGCGATGGCGATCGAGGACCGTTGATAATAAATGGATCCCCGGAACCGGCCGAATCCCGGCAGGCTGTAGGCAAGGTCGATGTCGAAATCCTCCTGCAGGCGCGCCCGCTGGACCTCGCCCATCATCTCGGCGGCCAAGTTTTCGGTGTCGTCGACGGACAGCCGCGGGATTTTTTCCAGGACGACGAGTTGCCCGGCGACACGGACCTGGGGATGGTTGCCCGCTTTCAGATGCAGGTCGGACGCTTCCATCTCGATGGCAATTTTAAGCAGATCATCGATATACATGAATCCTCCCTCGGACGACCCTTCTTATCTTACCGGGATTATAGAAACGGGTCAATCGATCCCCCCGTCCTTGAAAACGAATCAGCAGGATTCGCCGCAGTACGGACACGACTTAGCCCGGCTCGGCAGATGCCGACGACAGTTCCAGCAAACCATCGTCGTCGCAGGTTCGCGGGCTCGGATTCGGCCGAGGATATCGTCGATTTCGTTTTTTTCGGGCTTCTCCCCCCTGATTTCGTTCAGGGCCCGGATGATGTCAAACGGACGCTGGTAACGGTCCTCGATCTGGCTGGCCAGGCACCGCATGATGAGTTCATCGATTTCCCGCGGCACGCGCATGTTCTTCAGCCGGGGCGGCGTGATTTTGCCTTCCTGGGCGCGCTCTAAAATTTTAAACGGATCGGGGTCCATGATGGGCGGCTGCCCGATCAACATTTCGTAAAGGATGCATCCCAGCGAATAGATGTCCGAAGCGTAGCTCGCTTTGCCCATGAATTGTTCGGGGGCCATGTACGGCGGCGAGCCGATCCGCGTCGTCGCGTACGGAACATCCTGGAGCCAGGCGGACGTCCCGAAATCCGTGATTTTAACCTGCCCTTCTTCGGACACGATGATGTTCGAGGGCCGCAGGTCCCGGTGGATGATCTTGTTCTTGTGGGCGTGCTCGACGCCGGCGGCGAGTTGTTTCATCATATCGACCGCCGTCGTGATATCCAGGATTTTATCCTTCTGCAGAATCTTCTCCAGGGTCCGGCCCCGGACATATTCCATGACGAAAAAGAAAACCTTGTCGACTTTTTCCGCGGCCAGCAACCGGACGATGTTCGGGTGGTCCAGGACCGCCTGAAGGCGGGGTTCCTTCAGGAGCTTGTAAAGCTCCATGGATTGCTTGTGGGGAACCTTGATCGCGACCTTGATGTCGAGCCAGATGTCCTTGGCCAGAAAAACCGACCCGAATCCCCCGCTGCCGAGCGATCGGATGATTTCATATTTCCCGATTTTCTGTCCCTGGAGAAACATGTCTCACCAGTTCCATTCGTGGACGAAGAGCGTCAAAACCGCCGTTTCCGCCCGGAGAATCGTCCGGCCGAGCCTCACCGGTTCAAACCCCGCGGCCGCGATCGCCTTCTCTTCGTTCCCGCTCCAGCTGCCTTCGGGTCCGACCAAAACCGCCGCCTCCGAGGGCGGCTCCCCGCCCTCGGTCCGCAGACGCTTCAGGCTCGCCCCGCCGTGTTCGTTCAGAAAAAAACGGCGTTCGGAACGGCAGGAGGAGATGAATTTCTCAAGCCGGACCGGCGGGTCGATGATGGGAGAATAAGCCGCCCGCGACTGTTTGGCGGCGGTCCGGGCGATCCGCGCCCAACGCTCGACCTTCTTTTCGGTTCGCTCCCCGGACCGGACGACCGACCGCTCGCTCTCGACGGGTGCAATTCGGGACACGCCCAATTCGGTCGCCTTCAAAATGACGTCATCCATCGTCCCGGCCTTGAGAAGGGCGGGGGCCAGGATGATCCTCGTCTGAACCTCCCACGGCGGGAGAACCTCCAAAATCGACAAAACGCTTTCCGCTTCCCGTTCCCGCACCGAGGCGACTTCGGCCCGGTAACGCCGGCCCTCCTCATCGAAAAGCCAGACGCGGTC
>JAPKZG010000065.1 GCA_026393895.1 Candidatus Aminicenantota bacterium | reverse complement strand
TCGCTCTTCAGGCGCTTGTCGTCGGTGAGGATGTAGGCGACCTCGTTCATCGTCACCGTTCCTTGCGCGCGAACGGTGACCATATTGCCGTTGACGCCGGTCACCGTTCCGATGGTCTTCGTCATGGGGAATCTCCGCTCTGTTCGGAAGTGCGCGCCGCCTCGAGGAGGACGGCGTAAATCGGCAGAAAATTCGTTTCGCCCCGTTCGGCGGTCAGGGCTCCGAGGTGTTCGAGGATCAGGAGTTGAAGCCGGTAGGCGACGATCGACTCGAAATCGAAAACCGTCCGGCCGCGAAGCCGTTCGATCAGGGCCCACCGTGCCGCCTCCAGCGCGATTTCCACGTCGAGAGGCGTGGCCGAATCGGCCACCGCGTGAAGGATGGCTCGCGAATCCCGGACCGCATCGTCGTCCTTTTCGGCGGGACGAATCCAACGCTCTCCGCTCCGGCCCAGCCGATGGGCCCGGGCGGCGACAAACTCGTTTCGAAGCGCACGTTCCCAGGCGTAATACCGGTCGAGAAGGGCCGAACCGGTCGGCGGCGGAAGCTCAGGGTCGGACCGCAGTTTCGCCTTCTCCAGGATCCCGCAATCCGACGGCCGGAGATGGATGCGGCCGCGGCGGAGGAACTCCGCCGACGGCATGGGGAACGACCCGCCGAATTGAAGCGTCGGCAAAGTCGCCGCGAAATAGTAATAGCGGCTCACGCTCTAGATTCCTTTCGCCGCGTTCCGCACGATTTCGGCCAACCGGTTGTTCAGGTACTTGGAGAAAAGTTCGGCCACGGTCGCGGCCGAAAAGTCGTAGTAGGCCGCGCCGTTCTTCTCGGCCACCCGGAAACCCGCGGAGACGTCCGGAAAGGGCTTGAGCTCGACGCCTTTCTTGAGCTCCGCCCCGAGGAGGGCGTCGAAGCGGCCTTCGATTTTTTTCATCGTCGCCGGGTCGAGGAGGACGGAGAGGTCGTCGGATCCGCCGGCGGCCAGGGATTTGAGGACCGCCGGGAGGACTTCGCGGAGAACGTCGGCGTCATAGGCAACGGACACGTCTTTCCGGACGACAGCGTCCAAAACGGCCGAGATTTTGTCGCGGAAAGAAAGAATGAGGTCGCGGGAAGCGCGGGCCAGAGCGGCTCGGCCGGCTTCCTCCTCGCGGGCGGCCGCGGTCTTCGCGCTCTCTCGAATCGCCGCCGCTTCCCGTTCGGCTTCGGCAAGCAGCGTTTTCTTCCGCTCTTCGGCTTCGAGGAGGACCGTCGCGGCCCGGATTTCAGCCGCCTCCAGCCCGTCTCGTTTGATTCGGTCGAGCAATTCCTGAAGTTGAATTTCCATGTCATCCTCTCACGAATCGATCGCTTCCCGGTATCCGTTGTGGTCCCCGGGCTTTCTCGAGGGCCGACTCCGGAACGCGTCCCGTCCATTAAGACAAATGCGTCTCCGCACTTAGTGAAGGATTTTTTATAAACCGAAACGCCGGGGCTGTCAATCAAAGGGAAAACACCGAACTTTGTTGTCCTTGCAGAAAAAGGATAAGCATCGGCAATTTAGGGGACACGACGGAACCCACAAAACCGTGTTTTTTCGACAGTCTTGCGCTTTGAGGAGGGACACGGAAAGAATACGGTGCGCCCGTTAGCGCGAACATGGCATCCGCGACGATATTTCCCATCGACGGGAGGGCAGGGGTCCTGTTAGGGAAAAAGTTCTCGGGCCTTATCGCGGATTTTTTCTTCGATTTTTCCGCGGAAGAACATCGCGGCAAAAGGCAGTTTTGCTTTAATTGTGAGAAAATGATCTTGGACTATTGTTTCGCCCGATACTGAAAAACCCATTACCTTGAAAGAAAAAAACAGAGTGTCGTCTCTCCATTCTTGTCGAACGTCGGAAATCTTGTCCTTATATTCCTTTAGGGCGTCGCGAATTAACCCTTCGGCTTTTTGCTTGATTTCTTCGGCCGATAAGCTTGTGTTGTGTGTTAACTCGATATTTGCCATTCGAGCATCCTTATATTCTGCCTCTTTTTATTATGAGCCGTTAAGGAATAAAAAAAAGGCCGCCCCGCCGTTCAGGCGGGACGGCCTTGGTAAACTCACTCGTCTCAGAAGATGTAGCGGAAACCGAGCAGCAGTTTGTAGTGGTCGTCCACGGGCCGGTCGGCCGTCAGGAACGGAATGCGCGCTTCCGCGAAAATCGACCCGGCGGAGGTATAGTGGTTGAAAATATTGACGCCGAATTGGCCGACAAAATCCAACCCGCTTTTCCGCGTGGCCTGTTCCTTGGTGGTGTACCCCAAGCCCGCGCCCACGTAGACGGACGGGCCGAGATGGAGGCTGGCCACCGCGTTCCCCATGAAGAAGACCTTCCACGGATCTCCCTGGGTCGGGATAGCCGGGCCCATGGTCAGGATGACGTCGAGCAGGTCCGGAATGAGGTTCCAGAGCATTCCGACACGCCCGAAAAAGTATCCCGTGTACGTTCCGCGGGCCAGCAGGCCGCCGAGTTCAACCACCCAGAAGAATCTCTTTTGGGTGACGTCGAAGGTGAGCTTGCAGGGATCGGCCGAGGAGGAGGCGGCGCCCATGTCGTCAAAGACCGAAACGTTGACGCCGTATTTTCCGGCCTTGTTGAAGACCTTCTGCCACGTGAACGGCTTCGCGTTGGCCGTGTAGGAATCGATGACGTTGCCGGTTTCGTCGGTGACTTCAAAAATCGCCTTGACCAACTGGCCATCCGGATCGGTCGATCCGTTGGCGTCGAAGGTGATCGGTTTGCCGACGTAGTCCTCGCAGGGGAGGCAGGACGTCCACAGCTTGCAGACCGGAGGCGCGTTGACGTAGGCCGAAACCTCGCAGGGGTTGGACGAGAGAATCCCGTCGACGTTGACGGCCGAGGCTTTGAAGACATACTCGCCGGCCTTGTCGAAGGCCATCTGCCACTTGCAATCGGCGGGCGTGAGCGCCCGGGTCGCGACTTTGACGCCCTGGGCGTTGAAGACCTCGACGGTCATCGACCCGGCGTTCTGCGTTCCGCACATGTCCACGACGACAGTCTCATTGAGGTTCGCCTTCATCGGGCTGACCACGAGCTGGCAGGTCGCCAGCGGCGCCGCCGGAATCACCTCGAGCGTTTTATAGAGGGCCAGGTTGCCGCAGGGGCG
>JAPKZG010000060.1 GCA_026393895.1 Candidatus Aminicenantota bacterium | reverse complement strand
ATCAACGAGGATTGCGGCGCGCTTCATCCGGAAAAACTGGCTCAAACGGTGCTGGCCCGGAACGCCGACATCGGCATCGCCTTCGACGGCGACGCCGACCGGGCCCTGTGGGTGGACCACCACGGCCGGATTCTGACCGGGGATCATACCCTTTTTGTTCTCAGCCGGGCGATGAACGCCCGCGGCCTTCTTCGCGGCCGGACGGTCGTCGCCACGACCATGAGCAACATGGGCCTGGAAAAAGCCCTGGCCGATGAGGGGATCACCCTCGTCCGGACGCGGGTCGGCGATAAATATGTCCTCGAAAAAATGTTGTCGATTCAGGCCAACCTGGGCGGCGAACGCTCGGGCCACACGATTTTGTCGGACGAATGCCCGACGGGCGATGGGTTGCTGACCGCCCTCAAGATGATCGAGGTCATGATCGAAAAAAACCTTCCCTTGGCGGACCTGATCCGGGACTACGTTGAATACCCCCAAGTCCTGAAAAACGTCCGAGTCGCCCAAAAACCCGACTTGGACGGTATCCCCGAAGTCGTCGCGGCCATCGCCGACGTCCGGGGACGGCTGGGGAAAAACGGACGCCTGGACGTCCGATATTCCGGAACCGAGCCCCTAGCCCGGGTCATGGTGGAGGGAGAGGACGAAGACCTGATCGAAATATTGGCCGCCCGAATCTCGGGCGCGATCCGGAAAAAAATCGGGGTGTGACCTCCCGGGAGGAGACAACCGTGAAACTGTCCTTTAACGTCGATCATTTCGCCAGTTTGCGCCAGGCCCGGCGGGCGAACGAACCCGAACCCGTCCTGGCCGCCCTTCTGGCCGAACAGGCCGGAGCGGCCGGCATCACGGCCCATCTCCGCGGCGACCGGCGCCACATCAACGAACGGGACCTCCGGATGATCCGCGAAGCGATCAAAACCAAATTCACCGTCGAAATGGCCGCGACGGCGGAGATGAAAGCCGCGGCGACGACAGTCCGCCCCGACGTGGTCTGCCTCGTTCCGGAAAAACCCGAGGAACTGACGACGACCGGCGGGTTGGACGTCCTCGCTCACCGCAAAACGCTCAAACCGCATATTCAAGCCCTGACCCGCGCCGGCATCAAGGTCTCGATTTTCGTCGATCCCTCCCTGACCCAAATCCGGGCGATCGCCGAACTGGGTGTCCGCAAAATCGAGATTCACACCGGCATCTACGCCGACGCCCCATTCGGCCCGGACCGGGAGAAAGCCCTCGACGAAATCCGGACTGCGGCGGCAGCCGCCGCCCGCCTCGGCCTGGAAGTCACCGGCGGACACGGCCTCGGCTATCACAACGTCGGCCCGATCGTCGCCATTCCCGAAATGACCGAGCTTTCGATCGGGTTCGCGATCGTCGCCCGGGCGGCGATCGTGGGCGTCGACCGGGCCGTCCGCGACATGGTCGCGCTTTTGAATCCGCGACGCGCCCGGTAAGCGCGTTTGCGTCTATTCCCCTAAAAGGGGAATGCGCCCTCCTCAAGAAAGGACGCGGGAGGCGGTTATCCATGAACATCCGAGTCAACCTTTCCCGCATGAAAGCGGACCTCGAGGAACTCGGCCGGATCGGCCGGGATTCCGGCGATGGCCTCACCCGCCCGTCATTCAGCCGGGCTGACCTCGAAGCCCGAACATGGTTAAAGGGCCGGATCGAGGAAGCCGGGTTGACATACCGGGAGGACGGCGCCGGAAACCAATTCGGCCGGCTCGAGGGGGCCGCCGGGCCAGCCGCGAAAGTCGTGATGGCCGGTTCCCATCTCGACACCGTCCCGAACGGCGGCATGTTCGACGGTGCGGCCGGAGTCGCTGCCGCCCTGGAATGCCTCCGGACGGTCCGGGAGGAAGGCCTGCGCCTCCGCCTTCCCCTCGAGGTCGCGTCGTTCACGGACGAGGAGGGAAACCTGATCGGCGATTTCCTGGGCAGCCGGGCGTTTGTCGGATCCCTGAACCGGGATCTTCTCGAACACGGGACGACCGCGTTCGGCCGGCCCCTTGCGGATATTCTTTCCGGCACGCCGTATACGATCGAGACGATTCTTGCCGCCTCCGGCCAAGCCCCGGCCGTCGAGGCCTTTATCGAACTTCACATCGAGCAAGGTCCGGCGTTGGAGACGGAAGGGATTCCCGTCGGGATCGTCGATAACATCAACGGCAAACACTACCGGTGGTGCGCCTTTGAGGGCGAGTCGGGTCATTCCGGGACCGTCCCCCTGGAATTGCGGCGCGACGCCTTCCTCGGCCTAGCCGACTTCGCCCTCCGGGCGACACGGCATGTCGCGACCCGCCACTACGGGAGTTTCGTCACGATCGGGAAAGCCCTCGTTCACCCGGGGGCGTTCAGCTCCATCCCCCGCCGGGCGGATTTTTCGCTGGAGTTCCGGAGCTCCGCGCCGGAGACCATGGCCGCCCTGGAGCGGGAGTTGCTCGAGATCGCCGGCGCCGTGGCCTCGGCCCGCCGCCTGAAATTCGCCTCGCGCCTGATGGACAAAACCGAACCGTATCATGTCCCCGAACGGTTGGTCGAAGTCCTCGCTGGGGAAGCCGACCGCCTGGGCTTCGCCCACATGCCGGTCACGAGCGGCGCGGGCCACGACGCCCAGATTCTCTCGGCCGTGACGGACGCGGCCATGATTTTCATCCCGAGCCCGGATGGGATCAGCCATGCCCCGGGCGAATCCTTGCGTTGGGAGGATTTGGAGAAGGGCGCGAACCTTCTGCTGGCCGCCCTGCTCCGCCTTGCTTCGTAATTTGGGGACAGGGCTAAAGACCTGTCCCCACTCCACTAATCGAAATCCGGGTCGGGACGGTACGAACGAGAAGCTTTCTTTTCCCCCTGGAGATGTTTCGCGGCGAGCATTTTCGCCTTGGCCCGCCGGGACCGTTTCCGTTTCTGCCGGCGGATTTTTTCGATCCGTTGCTGAATGGCGCTTTCCTCACCCTTCATCCGGGCCTCGATTTTGTCGACGAGGATCCGCCGGGCCAGGAACCGGTTGATCGCCTGTGATCGCTCGCGCTGACATTTGACCGCGAGCCCCGTCGGAACGTGACGGAGATGGACGCAGGTTTCGACCTTGTTGACGTTTTGGCCGCCCTTGCCCCCCGACCGCATGAATTGTTCGACAAAATCGGCCTCGCGCAGGCCGAGCCGATCCATTTTCTCCCGGAGGACGGCGATTTTTTCAGGACGTACGGGGCCGAACACCCTACTTTTTTTTCTTCTTCGGCGAAGCGGCGACGAGGTATTTGCCGCAGTTTTCGCAGATGTAAATGTCGTTGGAGCCCTCGATGGCCGAGCTCATCTCCGTGGAAACGCTGATGTTGCAGCCCTGGCAGACCCCGTCCTCGACTTCGGCCACGGCGAAGCCGTAGCGTTCCATCAATTTTTCAAACCGGGTCAGGAGGGCGGCGTCGAGCTCTTCCCGAAGGAGGTCGGCCTGGGCCTTGAGGGTCGGGAGCTGGGCCTTGGACGCCTTCTTCTTTTTCTTTTCGATCTCCTGAAGTTTCCGCAGCAGCCCGGCCCGGCTGACGATTTTATCCTCCTGGGGAAGGCGCAGTTCGATCTCGCCCAACGTTTCCCAGAGGACGGTCTTGTCCTTGGCCTCGAAAATCCGCTTGCGGAAATTCGGGTCCCGGAGAAAATGAGCCAGCCCGGCGAACAGGTGATTGAACAATCCCGGCAGCGTCGGGTTCCAGATGATGACGATGATCAAGTGGACCTTTTTCTTGTCCGGGGCGGAGAAATCGATGCCCGCCGACGACCGGCCGACGGCGATGGAAATCTCGCCGTTCGCATCAACCCGGGCATGGGGTACGGCGATGCCGTCCCCCAGGGCGGTCGACTCGAGGGTTTCCCGGTCGATCAACCGGGTGAGGATCATTTTCCGGTTCCGGACGAGTTTTTGTTTGGCCAGGACGTCAATCAACTCCTCCACGGCCGCGACTTTTTCCGTGGATTTAAGGTCGAAAACGAGCTGCCCGAGTTTGAAATAATCCGAGAAGTGGCTGATACCGAGAAGATCTTTCTTATCCATACATCACCGTTCGCCATATATCCTACATTACCGCGCCGTCCGCGGTCAATTCGGGACCGCAGGCGGTCAAACGCGCGTGAAGTCGCCTCGGCCATTCAAACAAATTCTTCGCTCATCGACACGATCCCCTCATGGAGCCAGACGGCCGAAATGACGGCGGCGCCGAGAAGAAAAATACGAATCTTCGCCCTGGCTATTTGTTTTTGTCCTTAAAAATCCTTCCCGGCCCGGGAAGCCAGGAGATAAGTTTCAGGGATTCCGGAAATCCCGGCCGCGTGGCTTGCCAGATCGACGCCGGCCGAAGCGGCCTGAAAAACAGGTTGGCCGCGAAGAAGACCCCGGGCCGCGGCCGCGGCAAAAACGTCGCCACAACCCGTCGGGTCGACGGTTTTGACCGCGGCCCGGACCGGCAGGCGGCGGATGTCGCCGGGAACTGCGGCCAAAACGCCCTCTTTTCCCAGCGTCACGAAGACCGCCCGGACGCCGATTTGAAAGGCCTGCCCGCAAAGTTCCCGTATTTCGGTTTCATCCGCCTCTCGTTCCGGACGGCCCATCAGGCAGGCGGCTTCCCGGCGATTCGCTTGAAGATAATCCGCTCCTTCGACCCAGTCCCGCCAATCCGGAATCGCCCGGTAATCGCGGCGGGCGCCGACACAAGGCGATAAAACGAGGGAATGGATATCGACCCAAATCGGGCAGGCCGCCCGGTCGGCGACGGCCCGCCAATCCGGAAGGGAAATGTCGAAACCGGAATTGAAGACCATGAAAAGAAAATCCAACCCGGGGAGAGCCCGGAGGATGGATTCGGGATCATGCGGCGGAACGACGGATTCGAGGATTTCCTCCCGCTCCCGGGAGCGTTCGGAATAACGGAGGAGGACTCGGTTTCCAGGCCCGGGAACGTAGGTCAATCCGCGCCGGTCCAGGACGGGCCATTCCCCGACGATCGCTTCGACCTCGGAGCGCAGGGATTCGCCGCAATGGGAAAGAAGAACCGTCGAAACGCCGAGACCGCAGAGAACAGCCGCTTGATAAAGGATTCCGCCGACGGACCGGAAGGTTCGTCCGTTATCGACCTCGATCGTATCCGCCGTAATCGTTCCAATAAGGCCGCAGGAAGGCACTTTTCAACCGCCCGTTCAGGACCGGATGAAGAAATGCGTGTCCGTCCGCTCCTCGCTCCGGTCGGTCGCCGGGGGCGGCTCGGGCGACAGGGCGGAAATTTCCGCCCTCAGGCGGGCATCCATCGGAATCTCCAGCGAAGCCAGGGCATCGCGGAGTTGGGTAACGTTGCGGGCGCCGAAAATCGGGGCGGTCACCGCCGGGTGACCCGCGACCCAGGCCAGGGCCAGGGCCGCCGTCGACCAGCCCCGCTCGCGGGCGAACGCGTCGAGGTGGTCGGCGATTTCGAAATTCGCTTCTTCGAAATAGCGCGTCTGATAGATTTTATTTTCGGTCAGCCGGCCGGAAGCCGGGCGCCGGTTCACGCCGAATTTCCCGCTTAATAAACCTCCGGCCAGCGGGCTGTAAGAAATGACGCCAAGGCCTTCAGCTTCGGCCATGGGGAGGATCTCGGCCTCCGCCTGGCGCTTGAGCAGGTTGTACATCGGTTGGATGACGGCCGGAGAAGCCCAGCCGTGCCTCACCGATACGCCCAGGGCTTTTTCCACCTGCCAGGCGGCGAAATTGCTCAACCCGGGATAGAGAATTTTCCCCTGCCGGACAAGATCATCGAGCATCCGAAGCGTTTCCTCGAGAGGCGTGCGGTCGTCGAACCGGTGGATGAAATACACGTCGATGCGGTCCGTCTGGAGGCGGCGCAGGCTGGCCTCGACCGCATTTCGAAGATGATATCGGGACGCGCCCTGGGCGTTGGGGTCCGGCCCGGTCGGAAAAAATCCCTTGGTCGTGATCACCACGTTGTCGCGGCAATCCTTGATCAGCCGGCCGAGGATTTCCTCCGCCCGGCCGGCCTGGTACATGTCGGCACAGTCAAAAAAGTTGATTCCGGCTTCGCGGCAGGCCCGGAAAATCTCCCCCGAGGCCGCCTCGTCGGCTTCTTTGCCGAAGGTCATCGTCCCCAAACACAAGGGCGAAACGCGAACGCCGGTTTGTCCAAGATAACGATTTGGCATCGTCCACTCCTTCCCGTTACGTCCGCCGGACGGAATTCATCGGCGCCGCCCGGTCTCGGCGCTCGATTTGCCCCGTCCGGGGGTCATTCGCTCTTTTGCAGGATGACGGTCATCCCCAGGGTTTTTTCATCCGTCGAATAGCTGAGCTGGATAGAGAAATTCTCTTTTTGAAGCTGGGTGAACGTCCCCTTGGAGAGATCCGAAGTCATCACGACATTCCACCCGTCGCTTTTTAAATCCTCGATATATGCGGCAGCCGCGTCCGCATCGGCGTTCCCGAAAATGATCGTCCACATCCTTCCTGTCTCCGATTGGGAATTTGTCGAAGTCAGGATGGACCCCGCCACAAACCGGGTGATGTCCTCCGGCAGATCCGCCGGCCAATTCCCTCCGCCCGAGGTGATAACGGCCTTCCCCTCGGGCGTCTTGACCGTGATCTGGCCGCTCTTGAAGTCAATGTCGGCTTTGCCTTCGGTGGCCTTGGCCACCATATCGGAGAGTATTCCTTCGCTCGTCTTCTCAGCCGGCGTTTTTTTGCCGCAGGCGGCAATGACGACCAATCCGGCAATGAGAAGCAGGACAAGGCCGAAGACTTTCGGATTTCCGTGACGGCTGGATTTCATGGACTCCTCCTTCGTTTCATATGGCGGTATTTTATCCCATCGCCCTTTAAAACGGAATGCTCCCGGTCCGCTGTTTGAAAACGGCCCCGTTCTCGGGTAAGATTTCCTCTTCGCCCATCCGAAAATCATCAACGACCAGGAGTTCCGATGCGTGCTTATGAATCCATCGCCCTCGGCATCCCCGAAATTCTTCTTCCCAAAACCGGCACCGACCTTGCGAAATGGGCGGTCATCGCCTGCGACCAGTACACCTCCGAGCCCGCCTATTGGGAGAAAGCGGCTGTCTTTGTCGGGGAGGCGCCTTCCACCCTGCGGCTGATCTACCCCGAAGTGTTCCTGAACGAACCCGAGGGGGATAAAAGCGCCCGCATCGCCCGTATCCGCGAAACTATGTCGGCGTATTTCGCCCGAAATCTCTTTGATTCAAGCGAAGGCCTGGTCTACGTCGAACGGACGACGGGCGGAAAGACCCGGAAAGGATTGGTCGTCGCCCTGGACCTGGAACGCTACGATTACCGGAAGAGCTCGACGACGCTGATCCGGGCGACGGAAGGGACGATCATCGAACGCATCCCGCCCCGCGTCCGGATCCGCGAGGGCGCCCCGATGGAGCTTCCCCACATCATGGTCCTGATCGACGACCCAGCCGGCGAAGTCATCGGCCCGCTTGCGGCCGCGACCGAAAAACTCGAAAAACTGTACGATTTCGAACTGATGCTCGGATCCGGGCACCTGGCCGGGTATCGCGTCTCGGACCGCAGCCTGGAAGACGGCATCGTCCGGGCTCTTTCCCGGTTGGTCGATCCCCGGGCTTTCGCCGCCAAATACGGCCTCAAGGAGGGAACGCCCGTTCTCCTGTACGCCATGGGCGACGGCAACCATTCCCTGGCCACGGCGAAAACCATCTGGGAAAAAACGAAGGAAGCGGCCGGCGATCTCTCCCTCGTCATGAATTCGCCGCTCCGCTACGCCATCGTCGAACTGGTCAACGTCCACGACGAAGCCCTGGCCTTCGAACCCATCCACCGGGTCCTGTTCGATCTCGCCCCGGGCCGCAACTTCCTCGAAGAGTTGAAGTCGTTTTACGGAGGGAAGGTCCGGTACGAACCCTCTTGCTGCCTCAAGATGATGAAAGCGGCCGTCGATGGACAATCCGGCCCGGCCCACCGGGTCGGCGTCATCACCCCCGAAGAATACGGCGTTCTGGAGGTTGAAGCGGCGGGTTCCAACCTCCCGGTCGGAACGCTTCAGAATTTCCTGGATATTTTCATGAAAAACAAGGGCGCCCGGGAAATCGATTACGTCCATGGAACCGAAATCGTGACCTCCCTCGGCGAAAAATCCGGGAACATGGGCTTCTATCTCTCCGGCATGCGGAAAACCGACCTGTTCAAAACCGTCATCCTCGACGGCGCCCTCCCCCGCAAGACATTCTCCATGGGCGAGGCCTGGGAAAAACGGTTCTACATGGAAGGCCGGAGGCTGGGCTGATGCGCCATAAATATTTCTTGCTTAGAATACTTTTATAATTTTTTTAAGCGGGAAATCATTTTTAGCGGATTGACGATTCTTCCGACACTATAAGCCGTACCGTCTTTACGGATAATCAAGGAATCCGCGGTTGTCGTGGCGGCCTCCCAAAATATTTCCGGATTCATATCGGGAGAAACTTGGCAGGCGAGCGCGTAAAGGCCGGCGATGTATGGAATACTCCAACTCCAGCCTCCCTCCCGATAAAAAACGTAATCGTTTTCCCCGGATGGACTCGCCGTGCAACGAGAATCCATGGGCACTAAGAGTGTATTCGAGCGATCTCTCTGGTCGGAAAAAACGGCGGATTTCTTCGACCAAAATATTCCGGAAGAATAGGAGGAAAGAAGTTCCGGATCCGCATCAGGATAACGGCCGAGACCGTTAAAGCTAAATTTTCCTTCGTAACAATTTTTGATCGATGAAGACACGATAAAAACGCCTTCAGCAAGAGCTTTCTCCACGACCGCCATCATTTTTTTGTATCCCTTCTGTCCAGGCGACCAGCCTACGGAAATCGAAATAACTCTGATTTTTCGTTCTTTAGGCAATTTTCTATTGATTTCGCGAATACGTTCTATCGATTGGGCTAAGTAAGAAAAATCCCACTGAAATCCTTTATCCGTGAAATTTCCATGAGATTCCGCAATATAATAAAGTTCGGCCTCCGGAGCCACGCCGACGTTTTTTCCCACAGCAATGGAAGCGACGGCCGGGCCATGCATTTGCGCTATATCACCGACAGAATGGATCTGTTCATATAATTTTAAATTGCGCGCATATTCGATATGATCCACGAGCAACGGTTGATCAATAATGGCCAAGCTTACGCCCTTGCCCGTGATTCCCTGCTCATGAAGCCGCCGGATCCCCAGCCCCGGATTCTTTCCCAATTTCATAATATTTTCCGGAGAAAATCCGGGAGGAAGATCGGCCGGCCAGCGGGTATTATCGTCAAAATCGGCATGGAACAAATCATCGAGTTTTCCGTTTAAATTCAGACTTGATAAATCCGCGCCGCGCAGATCGACTTGCCAGAGATCAACCGAATCAGGGTCATAATTCGGCAATTGATCGAGACGCCCCATAAAGACTCCGCTGGGTTTAGGATGTTTAACGATTCCGAGGACATTTTCCTGATTCAATATCGTTTGATATTCGTTCTTATTATTTTCCCGGATCGGGCGAATAAACTTGAAATATATTAAACAACCAAGAATTGTCAGACAAATCGCCAATAGAAGAAAGGACCGTTTTTTCGATTCATTTAAACGCATTTCCAACCTCCCCGGAGTATTATTAGACTATGAAACCGGTTGAAAGACAAACTCCTTTATTCTTTCTTGAAGGTTAGGAGATCGCCGGGCTGGCAATCGAGAACTTTGCAAATTTTCTTGAGTGTCGAGGATCGGATGGCGCGGGCGCGACCGTGCTTGAAAAAAAGCAACCCGGATCAAATCCCGAAACGACGGTTATTCCGGATGATCCATCCAAAGCCGAAGATCATCCCGGCCAAGTAAACACCGAGAGCGATTAAATCCACTTGACGGAGAGGCCCGCTTTCTGTACTTCCCCTGTTTTGGGAGGGCTCGGGCAGCGGCACGGGATCCCAGGGAAGCCCGTAGCGATCGCACAATCCCTTGATGAAAAGAAGATGAATGACGGGAATCCCCCGCCTGGCCATCTCCTGAATCAAGCCCCGTCTTTCCCATGGGGGAACATGGACGGCAGAGGCCGGATTATAACCCGGCTGGAGCTTGAGAACTTCCCCGTCCGTCCCCATATCGGCGAAGCTTCCCCCGACATTGACGAAAACCTTGATCGGCCTTCCTCCGGCGCTTTTTTCGAGAAGGGCCGCCCGGACCGCCACGTTCTTCGCCAAATCCGGTTCCCGGATGAACGGCAGGCCCGTCCTGACGATCTTCCGCCAAAGCAACCTGCGTCCGTCTTCACTCATGTCCAGCCCGGAATCCTTTTCTCCACCGATGGAAAGGGCGACCGGGGCCACATCCAGAATGCCCTTTTGCCTCAAACACGCGGACATTTCGAGCCAGGTCCAGTCGGGATGGTTGCCTCCCCAGTTGGAAGCGCCCAGGGAGGAGATGAGAAGCGGCTTGAGGCCGAGCGCTTCGGCCGCGCACAACGTCGCCAAAATCAAGCCCGGGAAAGAGCTGGACGCGCCGATCGCCGCATAATCCCCGCGACGGACTCCCGCCTCCCGAAACATCCGGACGACGGCGCCGGCGAAAAGCGGATTAGTTGCCGTACGTTTCGCCTCGAGTCTTCCGAGCGATGTTGTGATCGGGGAATTTTCGACTCCGATCAATCCCGTCCGATTAATGTCGGAAAAGGAGTCCAGCGGGGGGCCGACGGCCTCGCGGTATTCCCGAAGCGCCAGGATCGACCGGGCCATCAAAGCGACGGCGTGGTCGGCCTCCGGATCGGCCCCTCGCGGCGTGGCCGGCGGA
>JAPKZG010000050.1 GCA_026393895.1 Candidatus Aminicenantota bacterium | reverse complement strand
GCCGCGGGATTCTCGAAGCTCTCGGCTCGGACGTTGAAGTCCGCCCGGGCGACCTCGTCGCCCGGGGCAATTTCGCGACCTTGAAAGACGGCCTGATCTCCGACCGCCGGGCCGGCCGGATTCCGACGAGCGAGTGTGAACGGCTCTGCGCCAGAATCAACAAAGCCCGGGAGGGAATCGCCGATCCGGAAATCACTCTCTTTCCCGGCAAAGAACACCGCTTCGTCGCCCGCTTCCGCGCGGCCGGCCTCTCCGACGCCCTCTCCGACGCCGACCCGCAAAAGGACGGAAAGCCCCGCGTCCCGGTCCGGGCGGAAAACACGCAATCGGAAAGGGCGGCTTCCATCATCAACGCGTTCCTGGACGAGGTCGTCGCCATCCTCAAGGACGAGCCGGCGGCCAACGCCGCGCTTCTCCGCGGATTTTCCGTCCAGCCGACCATCCCGACCATGCCGGATCTCTTCAAACTCCGGCCGGCGGCCATCGCCAATTACCCAATGTACAAGGGGCTGGCCCGGCTGATCGGGATGCACACTTACAAAGTGGGCCCCGAACCGGCCGACCTTTTTGACACCCTTGAGACGCATTGGAATGAACACGACTTTTTCTACATCCATTATAAAAAAACGGACGCCGCGGGCGAGGACGGAAACTTCGAGGCCAAGGTCCGGGCGATCGAGGACGCCGACCGTTTCGTCCCCCGGATCGAAGCCCTCAAGCCCGACGTTCTCGTCGTCACGGCCGACCATTCCACCCCGGCCTTGATGCATGGGCACTCCTTCCATCCGAACCCGTTCGTGCTCGTCTCCGGGACGGCCCTGCCCGACGACGTTGTCACGTTTTCAGAACGCGCCTGTGCCAAAGGCTTGCTGGGCCGCTTTCCTTCGCTTTACGCGATGCCCTTGATGCTGGGCCACGCGGGGAAATTAAAAAAATACGGGGCCTGAAACGTCCCGCCCTATCGTCGATCCGCCGCCCCGATTGATTTTCGTGTCCAAACATCTCCGGCCGCAAGCCGGGCAAACGAGCGGACACCGTTTCATTCCGCCCGGCCCGGGCCGGCGGGAAAAAACGTGTTATAATATTTTTTGGACGGAAAACGGATGACCGGACGAACGCGCCTGCCGATCGCGATTCTGTCGGGAATGATTCTTTCTTTCGCGACGGCGGCGGCCCCGTCGGTGCAAACGGCGCCTGCCGAAAAACAGGAAGTCTCCGCCCTGTCCGAGGTTTACAATGTCCGTTCCTACTCCAATCCCAATTACACCCGCATCGTCCTGGACGTGGGCGCCCCCAGGGAATACGTCTGGAACGAAACCCGCACGCCGCCGGAAATCACCATCGACGTCATCCAGGCCCGCCTCAATCCCATCGTTCCCGAATCAGTCACTCCGGCCGGCGCCGGATACATCAATCGCCTTCGCCTCGCCGCCAAAAATCCGTCGACCGTGCGGTTGACGATCGAGGCCGACTGGGAACACGTCCGTCGATACCAGGTGTTCAACCTCTTCGACCCGTTCCGGATCGTCATCGACATCTACCCGAAGGACGTTCCTCCCGCCCCCGGCTTAACGCCCCCACCACCGGGCGAAAAAATTCCGAAACCCGCCCAGCCGGCGGGCGGAGGATACAGCCTCGCCCGCCAACTCGGTCTGGGGGTGCGGACAATCATCCTCGACCCCGGCCACGGCGGCGCGGATCCGGGCTGTCTCGACCCGGCCGGGCCGAAAGAGAAAGACCTCACCCTGGACATCGCCCTCAAACTCAAGGCGATTTTGGAGGCCGAGTCCGATCTCGCCGTCGTCTTAACCCGGGAGACCGACATCTACGTGCCCCTGGAAACGCGGACCATCGTCGCCAGCCAGCGGAAAGCCGACCTGTTCATCTCCATCCACGTGAACGCCTACCGTTTGAAAACACGGAAGGGAAGCGAAACGTTCTTTCTGAATTTCAGCCCCGATCCCGCGGTCAACGAGCTGGCGGCCAAGGAAAACGCAACCACGACCAAGACGATCGGCGAGATGGACAAAATCATCAGGAAAATCGCCCAAAACAGCCGGATCATCGAGTCGCGGGAGCTGGCCCAAAAGATCCAATCCAACCTGGCGACCTATTTGTCCCGGCGCTACTCGGACGTGATAAACCTGGGCGCCAAGGGCGGGCCGTTCTGGGTTTTGCTGGGAAGCGAGATGCCGGCGATCCTGATCGAGGTCGCCCACCTCTCCAACCCCGACGAGGCCAAGCGGCTCCAGAGCGCGGTGTTCCGGCAAAACGCCGCCCGGGGAATTTTCGAGGGCATCAAGGCGTACATCCGGTCCCTCGGCAAAGGATGATCGCATGAACCGGAGAACATTTCTCAAGGACGCAGCTTTCGGCGGGGCGGCCCTCGGCGCCGGGGCCGGGCTTTTCGGCCGGATGGCGTCCGCCGCGGCCCCTCCCGACCTGGCCATCATTCAGGGGGATTCGCCGGCGGCCATCACCAGGGCAGCGGTCGAAACACTCGGCGGGATGGGCCGGTTCGTGGCCAAGGGGGACGTTGTTCTCATCAAGCCGAACATCGGCTGGGACCGTACGCCGGAGATGGCCGCCTGCACGAACCCGGACGTCGTCCGCACACTCGTCGAACTCAGCTTCACCGCCGGGGCCAAAAAAGTCACGGTGATGGACAACACCACCAACCAGGCCCAACGCTGCTACGCCCGCTCCGGCATCCAGGAGGCGGCCAAGGCGGCCGGGGCCGACGTCCCGTTCATCAACCCGCGGCGGATCAAAAAAATGAACATCGGCGGCGCCTGGCTCAAGGAATGGGACGTGATCCAGGATTTCGTCGAATGCGACGCCCTCATCAACGTCCCGATCGCCAAGCATCACAGCCTCTGCCGGGTGACCCTCGGGATGAAAAACTGGCTCGGGGCGATCGCCGATCCCCGAAACCGGCTGCACCAGAGGATCGACGAGGCCTCGGCCGACCTGGCCGCCTTCTTCAAACCGAAATTGACCGTGCTCGACGCCTACCGGATCCTGGTCCGCAACGGCCCGCAGGGCGGCCGGCCTTCGGACACCCGGCTTCTGAAGACGTCCGTGGCCGGCGCGGACGCGGCCGCCGTGGAGGCCATGGGCGCAACGTTTTTCGACATCCCTCCCGCCGACCTTCCGCTGCTCCAATTCGCCGTTGAACGTAAACTCGGCCGGATCGACCTGGAGAAACTGGTCCTTGAAAAACGAACGGTCTAGAAAACACCGCCGTCTTCGACTCCTCCGCATCGCCGTCCAGGCCTTCTTTCTCGGATTGTTTTTCACCCTGTTGTTTGGAACGCGTTTCACCGGCGAGGATTACATCGGCCGGGTCGAAGCGTTCTTCCATTTCGATCCCCTCCTGGCCGCAGCGACGTTCCTCGCCTCGCGGGCGGTCCTGGCTTATTTCGCCTGGGCCGCGGTCACAATCATCGTCACCCTGCTTTTCGGCCGGGTTGTCTGCGGCTGGATCTGTCCGCTTGGCACGGTCCATCAGTTTTTTTCCTGGATCTTTAAAAAAGCGAAATTCCTCCGCCCGAAAAAACCGGCCTCCGGCGGGCTGTGGGTCAAATACGCCGTCCTGGTTTTTGTCCTGGCGGCCGCGCTCTTCAGCCTCAACGTCGCCGGATATTTCGATCCCCTCTCCTTCCTTACGCGCGTTTCGGCCGCAAGTCTCATCCCGGCCTTCGAGCGGGGATTGAACGTTCTCGTCGGCGTCGTCTACGCGGCCCATCTCGAGGCCTTCGGCGACAGGCTCGCCCAGGCCGTCCAGACACTGATGTTGAATTCGACCTTCAGTCAAGGTTTTTTCATCGGCTTGATTTTCCTCGGCGTCGTTCTTCTGAATAAATGGCGGGAACGATTCTGGTGCCGGTCCATCTGCCCCTTGGGGGCGATGCTGGGCCTTTTCAGCCGGTACAATCTTTTCAAACTCGAAATCGACGAAGCGAAATGCACCCGCTGCAATCTCTGCTCAATTCACTGTCAAACGCAGGCTTCCCCGTTCCCGGCCGATCAATGGAAGAGCTCGGAATGCGTCTATTGTGAAACCTGCGCCGCGATCTGCCCGACGCGGGCGATCACGTTCCCGGTCCGGTTCCGCAAGGAAAAATTGCCGGACGTCGATTTATCGCGGCGGCGCATCCTGGCGACTTCGTTCCTGGCTCTGTTCAGCGTCCCGTTTTTCCGGATCTCGAAAGCCCGGAAACGCGCGGATGAAAAACTTATCCGGCCGCCCGGCGCGCTGCCCGAACCCGATTTTCTCCGCAAATGCGTCAAGTGCGGCGAATGTCTGAAGGCCTGCCCGACCAACGGCCTCCAGCCCGCGCTCGCCGAAGCCGGGCCCGAGGGCCTGTGGACGCCGGTGCTGGTCCCCCAAATCGGGTATTGCGAATATTACTGTTCACTTTGCACCCAGGTTTGCCCGACCGGCGCGATCAAGGAATTAAGCGTTCCGGAAAAAACCACGGTCAAAATCGGGACGGCCTGGGTCGATAAAAACCGGTGCCTCCCCTATTTTCTCGGCCGGCCGTGCATCGTCTGCGAGGAGCATTGCCCTGTCTCACCCAAGGCGATCAAATTCGTCATGGTCGAAACGAAACGGCCCGACGGAACGACGGCGGTTGAGAAAGCTCCGGTCATCGACCTGGACCTCTGCATCGGTTGCGGCATCTGCGAAAACAAGTGTCCGGTCACGGACCGGCCGGCGATTTTCGTCACCAGCGTCGGCGAACAGCGGTCCGGGGAAAACCAGTTTCTTTTAAAAATGGACAACTAGCCGGACTTGTCCGGCGATATTCCGAGCGTCACCCGGAGGCCGGGCCGGCGGTCGAAGTCCCCGTAATTCTATAATAAATTGAGTGAAAGCCGGCGGCCTGAGGCCGCGGTAAAAATCACGCGCCGAGCGCTTTGATTGCCGCGACCAGAGCCGGCACGACCTGAAACAAATCGGCCACAATCCCGTAGTCGGCGACCTTGAACATCGGCGCCTCCGGGTCCTTGTTGACGGCGACGATCACTTTGGACGAGGACATCCCGGCCAGGTGCTGAATCGCCCCGCTGATCCCGAAGGCGAAATAGATGTTGGGGCTGACGGTCTTGCCCGTCTGGCCGACCTGGTGCGAATGGCCGATCCAGCCGGAGTCGACGGCGGTCCGCGACGCCCCGACCGCCGCCCGCGGCAGGACCGCGGCCAGCTCGCCGAGAAGGGTGAAGCCCTCCGGGCCTTTCATCGCCCGGCCGCCCGAAACGACGATTTCGGCTTCGGCCACGTCGATCGCCGCTCCGGACTCGCCCAAAACCTCCACAACCTTTCCTTTGACGGCGCCGGCCGGAATCGCGACGGTTTTCCTGATGATCTCCGCCTCGACGCTGGTTTCCGGTTCGAGCGGAAAAACGTTGGGCCGGAGGGTTGCGATCGCGGGCGAAGCGGGGAGCGTCACGGCCAGAAGCGCTTTTCCGGCATAGATCGGACGGGTGAAGGCAAGCCGGCCGGACGAAACGGAAATCGCCGTGCAATCGGAAGCCAGGGAAACGCCCAGCCGGGCCGAAAGCCGGGGGGCCAGGTCGCGGCCCATCGCCGTCGCCGGAAAAAACACCGCCGCCGGGGCCGTCTCCTTAACGAGCCCTTCCAGCGCCAGGGCGTATCCCTGGCTCGAATAATCAGCCAATTCGGGGCTTTCAAGCAGATGGATTTTCGCCGCTCCGGAGGAGCGAACCTCGGCCAAAGCGCCGTCCAGCGCGTATCCGACGAGGACGGCTTCCGCCGCAACGCCCATCGCCGCGGCCGCCCGCCGCGCCTCGGAAAGCGTCTCTAAGGAACTCTTTTTGACTTTTCCGTTACGGACTTCGATATAGGTCAGAATCATCGTCATTCTCCTCAAAGGGCCTTGGCTTCTGTCCGCAGAAGGCGGACCAGCTCCCGGGCCGCCTCTTCGGGTGTGCCGGCCAGGATTTTTCCGGCCTGCTTGGCCGCCGGGAGTTCGATGTTCATGACCTCCACCTGCGGGACCGACGCTTCCTCAGGCAGGCCGAGATCGGATAACGTCAGGACGGGAATCGTTTTTTTCTTGGCGGCCATGATCCCCTTGAGCGTCTCGTACCGGGGCTCGTTCAATCCTTTCTGGGCCGAAACCACGGCCGGGAGGCTGAAAGAAATTTTTTCCAACGCGCTCTCGATCTCGCGCTGGGCGGTGGCCGTCGCACCCTCGATCTCCAGCCGGGTGACGACGTTGGCCTGGGGAAGACCTAGAATCTCGGCGACCATCGAAGGCACGGCGGCGTTGTCGGAACCGACCGACATCCGACCGAAAAGCAGCAAGTCGGCATCGGCCTGCCGGTTGCGGGCAAAAGCCGCCAAAACGCGGGCGACCCGCAACGGGTCGTATGTTTCCTTGCGGTCGTCCTTGATCAGGACGGCCTCGTCGGCCCCCATGGCCAGGGCTTTGCGCAGCGTCGCCAACGTTTCTACGGGTCCGAGCGAGGCGACCACGACTTTTCCGCCCTTGGCTTCCCGAAGCCGCAGGGCTTCTTCGATCGCATATTCGTCATAGGGACTGATGATGAAATTCAAACCCTCCTCGACGACGGATTTCGCCTCCCGGTCGATCCGGATCCGCGATTCGGTGTCGGGCACCCGTTTCACAAAGACGAGGACATTCATCGTTGTCTCCTTGCGTCATCCCCCCATCCTCCCTTTTCCGCGGGATGGGCCGGGATTCTTGTCGGCGCGTTTCTCCCGCCTCAGCCGTCGAACCGGCGGAGGAGAAGCACGGCATTTGTCCCCCCGAATCCGAAGGAATTCGACAGGGCATGAACGATCTCCGCCGCCCGCGCCTTGTTGGGGACGTAATCCAGGTCGCAGTCGGGGTCGGGAACTTCATAATTCGCCGTCGGCGTAATCATCTGATTTTTGATCGAAAGGGCCGTGACGGCCGCCTCGATTCCGCCGGCCGCGCCGAGCGAATGGCCGATCATGGACTTGGTCGAACTGACGGCGAGTTTGGCCGCCTGCGGCCCGAAGACCTTCTTGATTGCGGCTGTTTCGATTTTGTCGTTAAGCGGGGTAGACGTACCGTGGGCGTTGATGTACTGGACTTCGGCCGGAAGGACCCCGGCGTCATCCAGGGCGGCCTGCATGGCCCGCACGGCTCCATCGCCGTCCTCGGCCGGCGCGGCCGGGTGAAACGCGTCTCCCGTCATTCCGTAGCCGACGATTTCGGCATAAATCGACGCCCCGCGGCGTATCGCCCCGCCGAGTTCTTCGAGCAGGAGAATGCCCGAGCCCTCACCGATGACGAACCCGTCCCGGGTTTTGTCGAACGGTCGTGACGCCCGCGCCGGGTCGTCGTTTCGCTCCGACAGGGCTTTCATCGCGCAGAACCCCGCCACGCCGAGCGGCGTGATCGGCGCCTCGGCCCCGCCGGCGATCATCCGGTCGGCCGAACCGCGCTGGATGAGCCGGAAGGCGTCGCCGACGGCATGGGCGCCGGAAGCGCAGGCCGTGACGGTGGCCGAATTCGGCCCCTTGGACTTGTACCGGATCGAAATCTGGCCGCTCGCTTCATTGATAATCGTGGCGATGAGAAAAAACGGCGAAACCCGGTCGGGCCCCTTTTCCAGGAGGATCTTGTGATTTTCCTCGATCGTCCCGATGCCGCCGATCCCGGAGCCGACGTAGACCCCGCACCGGTCGCCGGCCAGAAGGTCCGGAGAGATCCCCGCGTCCTCGACCGCCAGCTGGGCCGCGCCGACCGCATACTGGATGAACGGATCCATTTTCCGGGTTTCCTTCCGGTCGATGAAGCGCAGGGGGTCGAACCCCTTGACTTCGGCCGCAAACCGCGTCGCGTGGCGGGAGGCGTCGAACTTGGTGATCGGTCCGACCCCGCTTCGGCCTGAAATCAGGGCGTCCCAGGTCTCGGAGAGACCCGTGCCCAGGGGCGTCACCAGACCCACCCCCGTAATGACGACTCGTCTCAGATTGTGGCGCTGTGTTTGTTGTTCCCTACTATTTGGCATGGCCGACGATATATTCCATGGCCTTGCCGACCGTCGTCAGCTTCTCGGCTTCCTCGTCGGGGATGTCCAGACTGAATTCGTCTTCGAGGGCCATCACGAGTTCCACGGTGTCCAGGGAATCCGCGCCCAAGTCCTCGATGAAGGACGCGTTTTCCGTGACCTGATCCTCGCTGATACTCAGCTTGTCGGCCACGATCGTCTTCATCTTTTTCAACAATTCGTCTCTGTCCATGGTGGACCTCCTGTGAAAATTTGGAATGTTACATATAAAGACCGCCGTTGACGTGAATCACCTGACCGGTGATGTAGGCCGCGTCGTCGGAACATAAAAAACGGACCGCCTTGGCCACGTCCACGGTTTCGCCGAACCGTTGAAGAGGTATGATGGCGAGAAATGATTGCTTAACGCCGTCCGGCAGGTTCGCGGTCATCGGCGTGGAGATGAAGCCGGGGGCGACGGCGTTGACCGTGATCCCGCGCGAACCGACCTCCCGGGCGAGCGACTTGGTGAAACCGAGAACCCCCGCCTTGGAAGCGGAATAATTCGTCTGCCCGGCGTTGCCCATCGCTCCGGCGACGGAGGACAGGTTGACGATCCGTCCGGCCCGGGCCGAAAGCATGCTCCGGACGACCGCCTTGGAGAAATTGAAAATGCCCTTGAGATTGACGGCGATGACGGCGTCCCATTCCTCCTCCTTCATCCGCATGAGGAGGTTGTCGCGGGTGATGCCGGCGTTGTTGATCAGATGGTCGATTTTCCCAAATTCCCGGAGGACCGTCTCGGCCACGGCCGCGGCCTGGTCGAATTTGGAGACGTCGGCCGCCTGAACGACCGCCCGGCCGCCGGCGGCGGCAATCGCCGCGGCGACCGCGTCGAGTTTTTCCTTTTGGATGTCGACGAGGACGACCGTCGCGCCCTCGGCCGCGAATTCCCGGGCGATCGTTTCCCCGATCCCCTGCGAGGCGCCGGTGATGATGGTGACTTTGTCTTTGAAAATCATCACGCTTTGGCCTCCCCGGGCGCGACCGATCGGCCGAGTTCTTCCCGGATCTTGTCCTGGACCCTCTTGGCAACGAAGTCCCGGGCCAGTCGCACGGCGTTCTTGACGGCGTTGGAGTTACTCCGGCCGTGGCCGATGATGCACACCCCGTTCAGACCCAGGAGCTGGGCCCCGCCGTATTCGCTGTAATCCACTCTTTTATAGATCCGCTTGAGATGACCTTTCATGAGCAGCAGGCCGATTTTCGCGAAGAAATTCTTCGTGATTTCGCGGCGGGCCATATGAAACAGCGTCTCGACGACACCTTCGCTGACTTTCAAGGCCACATTGCCGGTGAAGCCGTCGCTGACGATCACGTCAGCCTTTCCGGAGTAGAGATCCTTCCCTTCGACGTTGCCGATGAAATTCAGGGGCGCGGAGGAAAGACGGTCGAACGCCTGTTTGGTCAGCTCGTTGCCCTTGCTTTCCTCCTCGCCGATGCTCATCAGGGCGATCGAGGGATTCGGGCGTTCCATCACCTGCTCCATGAAGACCTTGCCCATGATCGCGAATTGAGCGAGGTCCTCGGGCTGGCAATTGGCGTTGGCCCCGACATCGAGAAGAAGGGTAAGACCTTTCAAGGTGGGGATGAGCAGCGAAAGGGCCGGCTTGTTGACTCCCTGGAGCGTGCCGAGAATCTGGCGGGACATATAGACGACCGCGGCCGTGTTGCCCATCGAGACGAACGCGTCGGCCTGGCCGTCTTTGACGAGCTGGATCCCGACCCGGATAGAAGAATGCTTTTTCCGCCGGACGGCGAATACGCCGTCCCCCATCGAAACCGCCTCGGGGGCGTTGATGATGGATAATCGGGATTGATCGCCGCCGAGACGGATGACGGCCGGTCGAATCTGGTCCTCGACGCCTACAAAAACGACGTCCAGGTCGTTTTCCCGGGCGGCCCGGGCCGCGCCCGGAATCGTGATCTGGAGGCCTAAATCGCCCCCCATCGCGTCGACGGCAATCTTCATCCCAAAAAATCCAGGGTTATTTTTCGACGGCCTTGATCACCGGACGGCCGCGGTAATACCCGCATTCCGGGCAGGCTTTGTGGGGGAGTTTCGGCGTTCCACAATTGGGACAGGCGGCAAACGACGGGACGGTCATGAAGTCGTGGCCCCGACGGCGGCCTTTACGGGCATGGGAGTGTCTGCGTTTGGGATTCGGCATTTATTTTCTCTTGTCTTTCCTAAGAATTTTGAGCGGTTCAAGACGGGCGTCCTTTTCCTTGACCTGGCAGCCGCAGGCCCCCTCGCGCCGGATCTTGCCGCACACGGCGCACAAGCCCTCGCAGCCGGGAGAACACAACGGCCGGGCCGGAAACGTCAGGTTCAATTGTTCGAGAATCACCTCCCGGACATCAATCCGCCGGCTTTGGTAAAAAAGCCGGTCGGCGTCCTGATCGTCGAATTCCTCCTTCAATTCCTGCATTTCCTCGGGTAGAAAAACCAAATCGAACTTGGAGTCGACCGGAAACTCGAAGGGCGCGAGGCACCGCCCGCAGATGAAACTCAGGACGGTTTTCACCCGGCCCTTGATCCAGACCTCTTCGTCCACCCGTTTGATCGAGACTTCGGTCTGGACGGGTTGAAGGAAAACGGCGTCCTCTTCGACCAAGTCCAGGCTCGGAAAATCGAAATTCCGGCGGAGTTCCAGGCCGTCTTTCGGCAACTTATCTATATCAATAATCATGGGTTACGTCCGCTAAATTTCGATTATTATACCATGAGGCTTCCCTTTGTCAACCGAAGGTCGCGGCTTCGGGCCGGGGCGGGGCGGCGTCCCGGCCGCCCGGACGCTCTAGGACGGTATCGGAGCGTCCGCCGGCGTTCACGGAACCGAACGGCGCGGTCGTTTTCCGGTTCGGACCGGCCTGAAGCCCGGTAAAAACAAGGAAGCGCGGATGGGGGAACGCCGGGCCGTTTCGCCCTTGCCTCCGAATGAAGGCGGAAGGGAGACGACGCCGACTAATTTTCTTCTTGATTAATCTCATTAAACGGATTATTTTTAGAACTGTCCCATGAACGGAATATCGACGACCATTCTTTATTCCGGGATCTCCTTCCTTGTCCAGACCCAGGAAGGCGGCCCGCGCGCCCATTTCGTCGAAACGCTGATTTACAGGCGCGGCCGACTCGTCTATTCCCGCAAATCTTCATATACGATCCTGCTGGATGATCCCGACCGCGAAGACCGGTTGAAACACCTCATCCGCGACCAGCACCAGGCCGTCCTCGACGACGTCGCCGAAGGCCGTCTCGACGCCCATCTTCTCAAATCCTGACGATGCCCGGCAAAAGCCTCTATCTCATCGACGGAAATTCCCTGCTTTACCGGTCGTATTACGCCGTCCAAAGGCTCTCGACGGCCGGCGGGTTTCCGACCAACGCGATTTACGGATTCCTCATCGCCCTGCGCAAACTCCTGGACGTAGCCGCCCCGGGGCATTTGGGAATCGTTTTTGACGCACCCGGGGCGAAAATCCGCCAGGAGGTCTATCAGGACTACAAAGCCCACCGGAAGCCCATGCCCGACGATTTGGTCGTTCAAATCCCCAAATTGAAGGAAGTTCTTCGGGCCTACCGGATCCCGCTGTTCGAAAATCCCCGTTACGAAGCCGACGACGTCCTGGGGAGCCTGGCGATCAAGGCGGCCGCGGAAGGATTTGAAACGGTGATCGTCACCACCGACAAGGACCTCTTTCAACTGGTCAACGAGACAACCCGGGTTTTCAACCCGGCCAAGGAAATCCTTTTCGACGAAAAAACCGTCCGCAAAACGTTCGGCGTTCCCCCGGACCGGGTGGTCGACGTCCTCTCGCTTTGGGGCGATCCCTCCGACAACATCCCCGGTGTGCCCGGGATCGGCGAAAAAACCGCCAAATCGCTGATCACGGAACACGGCAGCCTTACCGTTCTTCTCGCGAATCCGGACCGGATTAAAAACCCGCGGATTCGCGAAGCCGTTAAGAACAACCGGGATAAAATCGAGCTCAGCCGGCAACTGGCCACGATCGAATGCGCCCTGGACGTCGATTTTAACGCCGCCGCGTTCCAAATCGACGAACCCGACCGGGCGGAACTTCACCGGCTGTTTTCCGAGCTGGAGTTTTCAAGCCTCGCCGCCTCCGTCGCTTCGACCTCTCTTACGGGTGAAAAGCCGGCCCGGGATTACCGGATGATTTTTTCAGCCAACGATCTCCACGCCCTGGCCGATCGGATTCGGGCCGAAAAATTCGTATCCCTCGACACCGAGACGGACGACGTCTCCCCGACCCGGGCGCGGCTGGTGGGGATGTCGTTTTCCCTGAAACCGGCCGAAGCCTTTTACCTTCCCCTGCGGCACGACTACCTCGGCGCCCCCGCTCAAATTCCCGTCGGCGAGGCGCTCGAAATCCTCCGGCCGGTCCTGGAAGATCCGAAGATCCGGAAAATCGGACAGAACATCAAGTACGACCTGATCGTCCTCCGCCGGGAAGGCGTCGATCTTCAAGGCCTGGACGAAGACACCATGATTCTGTCGTACCTTTTGGAACCGAATTGGGGACGCCATAACCTCGACCGGCTGGCCGCCGCCTACCTTCAGGAAACGGCCATCCCCTACAACGATGTCGTCGGCAAAGGCAAGAACGAAATCACGATGAACCGCGCTCCGGTCGAAGCGGCCGGCCCATATGCCTGCCAGGACGCCGATTTCGCCCTGTCCATCGCCCGGATTCTCCGGCCGCGCCTTGAACAGGAGAAGCTCGCGGATATCTACCGCGACCTGGAGCGGCCGTTGATCAAAATTCTGGCGGAAATGGAAATGACCGGCGTCCGGGTCGACGAAGCGGCTCTCCGCGGCGTTTCGGCCGAACTGGAAACCGGCCTCCGCCGCCTGGAAAAACAGATCTATGAGCACGCCGGCCTTGAGTTCAACATCAATTCACCCGCCCAGCTCTCCTCCGTCCTCTTTCAAAAACTTCTTCTTCCGGCGCCGAAAAAGGCCAAGGGAACAAAAAACGTCTCCACCGCCATCGACGTTCTCGAAGACCTCCGGGAACTCCACCCCGTCGTTCCCCTCGTCATCGAATACCGCCAGACCGCCAAACTCAAATCCACATACGCGGACGCGCTTCCGGATCTGATCGATCCGGCCGACGGCCGGATCCATACATCCTATAATCAAGCCGTGACCTCGACGGGCCGGCTCTCCAGCTCCAACCCGAACCTGCAGAACATCCCGGCCCGCGGGACGATCGGCAAGCGCTTTCGAAGCACGTTTATACCCGAAAAGGGGCGCCTCCTTCTGGCCGCGGATTACTCTCAATTTGAATTGAGGGTTCTGGCCCACCTCTCCGGGGATCCCGTTCTCATCGACATCTTCCGCCGGGACCGGGACATCCATGCCGAAACCGCGGTCCGCGTTTTCGGCGAAGGAGGGGCCGGTGGAACAACCGAAGAACAGCGACGAAGGGCAAAAATCATCAATTTCAGCTTGATTTACGGCGCCTCCGCTTTTTCCCTGGCCAAGGAACTCGGAACGTCCAACCGCGAAGCCCAGGACTATATCGACAAATATTACGAACGCTTTCCCGGCGTCAAAACGTACCTGGACGGGATTGTCGAATCGGCCGCCTCCCGGGGATTCGCCGAGACGATGTTCGGCCGTAAGCGTCCGGTCCCCGAACTCAAACAGTCGGACCGGATGGCCCGGGAAGCCGGCCGGCGAATCGCCCTCAATACGCCCATCCAGGGGACGGCGGCCGACATCATGAAGAAAGCCATGATCGAGGTCTGGGAGGAAATCGGCCGGTGGAAGCTTTCGGTCCGGATGATTCTCCAGGTTCACGACGAGCTTGTCTTCGAAGCCCCCGAATCGGAACGTCCCGACGTTGACCGCCTGGTTCGGAAGATCATGGAGTCGGTCTGCCCCGGCTTTCGCGTTCCCTTAAAGGTCTCGCTCGGATGGGGCTCCAACTGGGCCGAGACAAAGTAAGTCCGCACGTTCCCGATGGGACCAAGTTCACCTCACCTGGGTCAAAGTGTATCCGACCCAAGAAAAGTCATCGGAAGGCTGCAAAGCCCGCCCTGACTCCGGGCGAAATCGCCCGTCGCGTAGGACTGGCCCTCGCACCGAAGCGGTGGGGAGAAATTAGGGGGAACCCAGGAAAGGGAATGCCTCGCGAGAATCTCAATGTGCCTTGCCTAATAAAGGTCATCACGTAAGGCTACATCGGAGGGGGAGCAGGGCAAGCCGCGCGTTCGAAGATGCGCGGCCGGTGCCCGTTGAGGGGGAACCCAGGAAAGGGTTCCCCCTCAATATTGTCCCTTGTCTCCCCCGCGCGGCTGTGCTATACAAACCGACGGAGAAGGTGCCTTCATGAGCCCGGAAGGAATCGGGATTCCCGTAAAAACGGATTCGTCCGGCCATTTTCTATTCATTTCGGAAATCCTCAACCGCGCGGTCCTCGCCGCCTCGGGCGGGACGATCGGGAAACTGCACGATCTCAAAGTCCGGCTGGATGAACCTTTTCCCCCGATTGTCGGACTGGCCGTCCGGAAACGCCGGGGGAAAAAAATATTCGAGATCGAGTGGTCGGCCGTTGAGAGAATGGACACGGCGACGATCCGCCTGGCCGACGGGGCGGAAGCGGCCCTTCGCCCGCTGGAGACCGCGGCCGACGAGATCTGGCTTCGCGACGAGCTCCTGGACAAGCAGGTCGTCGATACCTCCGGGGCCAAGATCGAACGGGTCAACGACATCCATTTGTTGAGCGTCAACCGGGACCTCCGGGTCGTCCACGTGGATTTCGGTTGGCGGGGGCTTCTCCGCCGCCTCGGCTGGCTCCGGGTAGTGGACAAGGTCAATCTCTGGCTGTTTGACTACCGGTCGGAGGAGAAAATCATCTCCTGGAAATACGTCCAACCGCTGCTTTCCGACCCCGATAAAAAAAACCTCAAATTGAATGTCGCCGCCCGCGGACTCCGCACCCTCCACCCGTCCGACCTGGCCGATATTCTCGAGGAGCTCGACCGGACCAACCGATCCTCGCTGTTTCGATCGCTCGACCTTCAAACCGCCGCCCAGACGCTTGAGGAAGTGGAGGATCCGAAGCTCCAGATTTCGCTTATCGAATCGGCTCCCGTCGAACGGGCATCCGATATCCTCGAGGAAATGGCTCCCGACGAAGCCACCGACCTGCTGGCCGAACTGCCCGAGGAACAGAAGGACCGGCTCGTCCGGACGATGGAAAAGCCGTCGGCCGACACGCTGACGGCCCTCCTGAAGTTCAAGGAGGGGACGGCCGGGAGCATCATGACCAAGGATTTTTTCGCCGTCTCGGACGACACGACGATCGGCCAGGCGATCGAGGAATTCCGGGAGACGACGTACCCGCTCGAGTCCGTCGCCTACATCTATGTCACGTCCGGAGAGGGCCGCCTGCGGGGCGTCGCCACGCTCCGTCATCTCATCATCGGCGACCTGGGCGCGCCGATCGGAAAATTCATGAACGAACGGCTCGTGACCGTCGGCCCCCAGGACGACGTGGAGGACGTCGCCGCCATCTTCAAGAAATACAAGTTCCTGGCCGTCCCGGTCGTCAACGAGGACGGGATGATCGAGGGCTTGATCACCCTCAAGGACATCATGGAATCGCAGCTGGACGAATGAGGACAAGCGACAGCCGCCGATGAAACTCCCCCACCTCCGCCTCCACTGGAAATCGGTCCTGTTGTTTCTGACCGTCGCCGGCCCGGGCATCATCACTTCCAATGTGGACAACGACGCCGGCGGCATCGCCACCTATTCCATGGCCGGAGCCCATTTCGGTTACTCCCTCTTATGGTCGCTCGTCCCGATCATGCTGGCCTTGATCATCGTCCAGGAAATGAGCGCCCGCATGGGCGTGGTCACCGGCAAGGGTCTGTCCGACCTGATCCGGGAACGGTTCGGCGTTAAAATCACCGTCTATCTCCTGTTCGCCGTCGTCCTGACCAATTTCGGCAATGTCATCGCCGAATTCGCCGGCGTGGCCTCGAGCCTGGAAATATTTCACGTCTCGAAATATCTATCCGTTCCGCTGGCGGCCGTTTTCGTCTGGCTCCTCATCGTCAAGGGCACGTACCGGTCGGTGGAAAAGATTTTTCTTTACGCCTGTCTTTTTTACCTCACGTATATCCTGGCCGGTTTTCTCGCTAAGCCCGATTGGGGGACCATCGGGCGGAATTTCGTCGCCCCCAGCTTTTCCTTTTCCTCCGAGAGCATGGGGATGATCATCGGCCTGGTCGGGACGACGATCGCGCCCTGGATGCAGTTTTATTTGCAGGCCTCCATCGTTGAAAAAAACATCGCCTTGAAAAACTACCGTCTCGCCCGGATGGACGTCATCGTCGGGAGCTTCATCGTCACCCTGATCGCGGCCTTCATCGTCCTGACCTGCGCCGCCACGCTGTTCAAGGCGGGGATCCGGGTCGAGACCGCCGCCGACGCCGCCCAGGCTCTTCGGCCGCTGGCCGGAAAATACACGGCTTATCTCTTCGCTTTCGGCCTGCTCAATGCCTCGCTGTTTGCCGCCTCGATTCTTCCGCTTTCGACCGCCTTCGTCGTCTGCGAAGCGATGGGCTGGGAGAACGGCGTGGATAAAAAATTCTCCGAGGCCCCCCAGTTTTACGGCCTCTACTCGACGCTCATTCTCCTGGGCGCGGGCATCGTTCTGATCCCCAAAATCCCCCTCTTCCCGGTCATGTACATTTCCCAGGTCATCAACGGCGTGGCCCTGCCGTTGATTCTTGTTTTCATGCTCAACCTGACCAACAACAAGAAGCTCATGGGGGAATACGTCAACAAAAAAGGATACAATATCATCGCCTGGAGCACGATCGTCATTCTCGTCGTCCTGACCGTGATTTACCTGGGACTCCTCCTGGGCCTATGATGACCGACAACGCCTCCCGCCCGCGCATCCTGATCGTCGAGGATGAAGTCATCATTGCCATGGAAATTCAGGTCCGGCTGGAAAACGCCGGATTCGCCGTTTGCGGCCTCACCTCATCCGGGGAAAAAGCGATTCTTCTCGCCCGGGAAAAAAATCCCGACCTCGTCCTGATGGACATCACCCTGAAGGGGCCGCTGGACGGGGTGGAAACGGCCGGCCGCATCCAGGCGGAAAAATCCGTTCCGGTGATCTTCCTCTCGGCTTCGGACAACCAGGCGGTGTTGCACCAAATTCGGGAGCACCGCTTGGGCCTGAGCATCGCCAAACCGTTCAAGGAAGCCGACCTGATCGCGGCCATCCGAGTGTTGCTCGGCGGCTGAGCCGCGTTCCCTCCGGCCGTGATTGCGGGTTGCCGGGCGGTCTGGTAAAATGAAACCGGCCGGATCATTCCATGAAAATTATGAAAGGGATCCGCATCCTCTTCGTCCTCGTCGCGCTTTCTTCCGGGCTTTTCGCCCAAAGCTTTCTTGTTCGGACCTTTGAAGAAAACGACGGACTGATCAATTCGGCCGTCAACGACATCGCCCAGGATTTCGCCGGCCGGATGTGGTTTTGCACCCGTAACGGAATCTCCGTTTATGACGGAGCGACCTGGTCGTCGTTCACGACCACCAACGGCCTGAGCACCCAGGCCGTCACTCAAATCCAGATCGATACCCGGGGATCGATGTGGACGATCGGGATGTATCCCACCTGGCCCCTGACGCGCTTCGACGGAAAAGCCTGGACGTCGTTTCCTTTCCCGCAAGTCGACGTCCCCCTCTACAATTGCACCGGCCTAGCCGTTCGTTCGGAGTCGCGCGGCATCCGCGTCGCCGTCGGGACCACGAAGTCGGGAGTTTTCATCTTTGACGGGGTCCGGTGGAAGGTCGTGTCGAAAACCCAAGGCCTCGCCGGAAACACGGTCCGCGACATCGCGGTTTTTGAAGACGGTTTCCTGGCCGCGACAAACGAAGGCCTGTCCTGGGTCGGCGAAAATTCCGTCGAGAACCGGTGGGAAAAGACCGATCCCCTGCTCCACGAGGACATCCGCGGAGTGACCGTCGAAACCGCTCCGGACGGCGATAAAATCTGGGTCGTGGGATCGACCTGGTTGGGGGCTGTTCAGGGGGGGCGATTTGAAGTCGTGATCCGGGAGAACCCGTTGCGCTTCACCGAAACATCCCAGACGGCGAAGTTGCTGCCCGACCGCAAAGGCGGGCTCTTTTATGGAAATACGACCGGCGTCTACTATTATGACCGGACGAGCGGATCCTCCCGCCCGCTGGGAATCCGGGAAGGCCTCATTGCCGAAGGCACGACCTCCCTGCTTCTCGACCGCGAAAGCAACATCTGGATCGGGGGACTGCGGGGCGTAAGTCGGATCTCCAGCCGTCGGTTCTTTAATTACCGGAGAGCCCAGGGACTTTTGGAAGACGAGGTGACCGCCATTCAAACCTTCGGCGACGGAGCCGTCGCGTTCGCCCACAATCTCGGACTTTCCGTCTGGAATGGGACGGAGTTTCGACACATTGTCCTCGACCGGAAGCCGAATATCGCCGACGGTGAAATCCGCATCCTGGACCTGGCCGCCGACGATGACGGCGGGCTCTGGCTCGCGGCCGCCGCCCAGGGATTGGGGCGGTTGGGCCGGGACAGCCGTCTGCGCTGGTACGATTTCCCCGACGGTCGGACCGAGCCCGTTACCTCGGTCGTTTTTGATCAAAACCGCCGGCTTTGGATTGCCCGGAACAACTCCCTGTTCCAACTGCAAAACGGCCGGCCGGTCGAGGTTTTCCCAGGCCAATTCCGTGGCGGCTATATCCGGAAGATCGTCGCCAGTCGCGGCGGGTTGATCTTCGTCGCCACGGGAAATCGCGGCCTTTTCCGTTGGGACGGGAATGCCTGGGCGCATTTCTCCGACGAAACCGATTCCGGCGCGGCCAACGTCTATTCGGTCTATGTCGACTCCAACGGCCGGACCCTGGTCGGAACGTTCTCCGGACTGCGCCAAATCGCCGGCGACCGGTTGAACCCCTTTTCCGAAAACGGATTTGAAATCCGGCGGCCGGTCTTTCTCATCCTGGAAGACAAGGCCGGGCGTCTCTGGTTCGGGACCGACAACGGCGTCATCCGATGGGACGGAAAGACGCGGCGCGATTTCTCGAAAGCCGAGGGATTGTCCGGCCGGGAAATCAACCGCTCGGCCGGGATGATCGATGCTTTAGGCCGCGTTTGGATCGGCACCAACAACGGGGTTTCATGTTACCGGGAAAATTTCGACCTGGGACCGGACGACGTTCCTCCGCCGATGCTTTCGCTCACCGGCCTGGATATCAACGGCAAGGCTACTGATCCTTCCAAGGAGCTCGTCCTCGGGTACCGGGAAAACAACATCGTCTTCTACTTTTTGGGGACATCGTTCATCGACGAAAACGCCCTCCGGTTTGAAAGCTTCCTGGACGGATTCGAAAAAACCTGGGGCCCCGAATACACCGCTGCGGACCGGCGGATTCGTTACACGAATCTCCCGCCGGGAACCTACGTCTTCAACATCCGGGCCAAAAACGCCCTTGGAACGCGGAGCGATCCGATCTTTTCCCCCGTCATTCGCATCCGGAACCCGTTCTGGCTGCAATGGTGGTTCATCCTTGCGGCTCTTCTTCTTGGAGGAGGGCTGATCCTCAGCGTCGGCCTGGCCGTCACTCAACACCGGCAGGCCGAACGGCTGGAAGCGCTCGTTTTGGACCGGACGGCCCAAATCCAGGCATCCCTCCGGGAAAAGGAAATCCTCCTCAAGGAAGTTCATCATCGGGTCAAGAACAACCTTCAAATCATCTCGAGCCTTCTTTTTCTCCAGTCCCGCCGGATTACGGACCCCGGCCTGCTCGCCCTCTTCCAGGGAACGATCAGCCGCGTCCGGGCGATGGCCCTGGTCCACGAGAGTCTTTACCAATCCGACCTGTTGACCTCGATCGTGATGGAAGACTATCTCCGGAAACTGGTCCATCACCTGCTCGAGATCTACGACATCCGGAAAGAACCGGTGGTCGCGGACATCCGGGCGGCCGGGATTTCCCTCCCCCTGGAAACCGCCATTACCTACGGCTTGATCGTCAACGAACTCGTCTCCAATGCCCTCAAGCATGCCTTTCCCGACAACCGAAAAGGCGTCATCAAGATCACTCTGGCCCGGACCGCCTTGGACGCGGCCGGCGAGCCGGCCCAAAAAAGAGAGATCATCCTCACCGTTTCGGATAATGGCGTCGGGATCCCGGAGGAAATGAAGAAGGGAAAGCCGGAATCGCTCGGCCTTCGACTCACCCAGAACCTGGCTTCCCAACTGGACGGGACGATCGATGTCCGGAGCGACAGCGGAACGGTCTTCCGGATCGTTTTTCCCGAATAAGTCGGGTCAGAGGTTTTTCGTAAAGACCCGGAATTTTTTATAAATCACGCCGCCCATTTTTTCCATTTCCGCCCGGACCTTGACGTTGACCTCGAGCTCGTGATGGGTGTCCATGAACTCATACCCGGCCTCCTGGGCCGAGGCGATCATCCGGGTGCCCATGAAAACGTCCAGGCCTAATCCTTGACAGTCGTCCCGGACTCCCCCCAACATGAGGTCGAGCTGTTTTGTTTTCTTAGCCGCCCGGAGGATATAAAACAGTCCGAAGGGGAAAAGCCGGCCCCGGGCTTTCCGGATTCCGGCCGTCATGTCGGGCATCCCGACGATAAAGGCTACGAACTCCGGCCCTTTTTTGACCACCTTGACGAACCGCGGGTCTAAAACCGGCAGGTACCGCTTGGCCAGATCGTCCATCTCCTGCTCGTCGAGCGGATGGTAGCCGTAGATGTTGGAATTGACGTAACAATCGTTCATCAGGGCGAGCACGGGCCGGACGACCGGTTTGATCTCCTTGCGGGATTTGAATTCCACCAATTCGAACTGGCCCCGGTGACGGATCCGCTCGTAGATTTTTTTATAAAAATCAGGGAGTTCCTTGGGGACCGGCAGCTTGTAAACGAAATAATCCGCGTCCTTGGCATAGCCCTCCGCCTCGATCCATTTCGGCATCCACTCGAAATTGTAATAGGTCGCGATCGTCGCGTGGTGCTCGAAGCCCTCGATGATCCAGCCCTCGGGGTCCTGGTCGGAGAAGCCGTACGGACCGATGATCCGGGTCATTTCCTTGGCCCGGGCCCAATCCTCCACCTTGCGGACCAGGGCTCGGAACACCTCGGGATCCTCGTATGTTTCCAAACAGGCGAAGCGGGCAATGTTCTCTTTCCGGTGCTCGTTGAACCGACGATTGATGATGCCCATGATCCGGCCGACGGGTTTCCCGTCCTTCCAGGCAAGATAGAAAACCGTATCGCAGATGGCGAATGCCCTGTTTTTTTTCGGGTTGAAATACGTCCACTCGTCCATGTAAATCGGATGCGTCCATTGGGCCTGGCCGGCATGGATTTTTTCGGGCAGATAAATAAACGTCCGGAGGTCCTTTTTTGAAACGACGTCACGGATCTCGATGGTCATGCTTCCTTCCTTTCGTCGCCTGAGTTCTCCCCATTTAGCCTTTTTCCCGGGCAAAAATCAAACGGAATTTCCCGAACCGTGTTTTTTCCGACGCGTCGGAGACCGTTTCGAACACGAAATTCGCCCTCCGCCCGGCCGGTGACCCGGGTTCTGGGACCGTTAAAATCCCTGTGGAAAACACGTCGGAAACCGGTGGAAAATTCTTGACTAAGCAAGCCCCGGTGGGTATACTTTCCGCTTCACCCATGAACCAAGAAACCATCACCCTACTCACGGTCCTCGTTCCCATCGTCGGTTCGATGACGATCCCCCTGGTCGGCCTGATCTCGAGGGCCGCCCGGACGGCTTGGGCTGTGGCCCTCGGCGCCGCAACCGCCCTCCTGGCGATGTCCCTCCTGCCTTGGGCCCTGGCCGGAGAGGAAACAGTCTGCCGGAAGGGTCTCGTCCTGGGGCTGGACTTCATCCTGTTGATCGACCCGCTGTCGATCTTCATGGCCTGCGTCTCGTCGTTTGTCGGGTTCCTGATCATCATTTATTCGATCGGGTACGTCCGCCACGAGGAGAACCAGAACGAGTATTTCCTCCTGGTCGTCCTGTTCATCGGCAGCATGATGGGGCTGGTGTTCTCGGGTAACTCGATCTTCCTCTATTTGTTCTGGGAGATCATCGCCATCTGTTGCTGGCGCCTGATCGGCTTTTACCGCCTGAAGGAGCACGTGAAGAAAGCCGACAAGGCCTTTCTCGTCACCTTCTTCGGCGCGGTGGTCATGCTGCTCGGGTTTATCGTGATTTACGGTCAAACCGGCACCTTCGACATCACGAAGATGAGAGGTCTTCCCGTCTCCGGCACGGCGGTCCTGCTCATACTCTTCGGGATGTTCTCGAAATCGGCCACGGTTCCGCTTCACACCTGGCTGCCCGATGCCGGCGTCGCCCCGACGACGGTCACGGCCCTGCTCCATGCGGCCGTCCTCGTCAAAATCGGCGTCTACGCCTTCGCCCGGCTTTTTATTTACGGCTTCCGACTGCCGCAAGGCTGGGCGGACGCCCTCCCCTGGATCGCGGTGATCTCGAGCCTGATCGCGGCCGCCGCGGCGACCGTCGAGACGGATTTCAAACGAATCCTGGCCTATTCAACGGTCAGCCAGATCGGTTACATCTTTCTCGGCTATGCCGTCATGACGGACGCGGGGATAACGGGCTCGACGTTGTTCATCCTGATGCACGGTCTGGCCAAGGCGGGCCTCTTCCTCTGCGCCGGAATCGTCATCCACGCCACCCACAAACGCGACATCCGCGACATGGGCGGCTTGTTCAAGACCATGCCTCTCACGGCCCTGGCCTTCCTCTTCTGCGCCTTTTCGGTCATCGGCATCCCGCCTTTCGGCGGATTTTTCTCCAAGTTCCTGGTCATCATGGGCACGGTCAAGGCCGGCCTGGTTGCGGCCGCGGCCGTGGCCCTGTTTACCGCCATCTTGACCATGTTTTACCTTCTGCGCGTCTTCAGCCAGGTCTTTCTGGGCGAGGTGAAAACGCCGGGACGTGAGGGGACGCGGTCCATGGTCGCAGTGGTGGTGATCCTGGCCGTCCTTTCGCTCGCGGCCGGATTGCTGATCACCTACCCGTCGACTCTCGCCGAAGCAACCACGGCTCATCTCATGGGGTGGCTCAAATGACACCGACGACGCTTCTCTGGACCATTCTCCTTCCGGCCTTCTCGGCCGTGGCCTTTCTCCTGATCCCCAAGACGGTCAAATATGTCCGCGAGGTCCTGGCTGTTGTTTCCGCGGCCGCATCCCTCTATCTCGGGTTCGCGCTTTTCTCGGTCAAGGACCTTGCCTGGAGCGCTTATTGGATGGGATCGGGCGTTCCGATGGAACTCCGTCTCTACCAGTTTTCGGCTTTCATTCTTCTCGGCCTGTCCGGGTTCATCTTCCTGATCGCCCTTTACTCGGCGGCTAAGATGAAGGACCATCCCCGCGTCCGCGAATATTACGCTTATATCTTT
>JAPKZG010000004.1 GCA_026393895.1 Candidatus Aminicenantota bacterium | reverse complement strand
CGATTTAGGCTCATGCGCGTCAGCCCCAAGACTCGCGCCGTCCAACCAGGTCTCTGCCCTTCGACGATTAAAAGAAGAGCGGCGATTTTCAACCCCATCCAAGCCCCAGGAATATCCTTGGCAAAAGCCGTTAGGCTTTCCCGGGTCACCTCCGGATGATGGATATCGATAGGTTCCATGCTTACATTTTAACATAAACTAGCCGTGAATGTAACTTTATTTAATGCGTTAATATTAATATCCGCAAAATCCATGAATGCGTCCGCGTGTTTGCCTGCGCTTCCAATCAGCTCGCCGCTGACGGTACGGGTTTCCGAGGATTCGTGCATCGGCGACGGCTCCAGCCCGCAGCCTTGTCCGGCGACTGCCATCGAATACAAGAACCATTTACCCATTGGCAAATTAAATAGTATTTCCATCAAGGATAGCTGAATATTATTATAAAAATGAAGTATAATGAAAAACTATATTATGGAGGACAAATGAAAAAAATATGTTTAATAATTTTTGTGGCATTGATAGGGGCCAATGTTTATGCCCAATCGGAAAATTCGGAATACAAAACAGTTGTGGACAATTTTATAAATTATTACAACAACAATCAGTCTGAAACCATATTTAACCGGTTTTCTCCGGACATGCAGCAGGCAATGCCGCTCCAGAAAACAAATGAGTTTTTTGCCGGGCTGAAACAGCAATTTGGAAAAATTACAGAAAGAAATTTCATAAAAATTCAATCGCCTTTTGCCGTTTATCAAATCAAATTCGAGAGAGGCGTTTTTGCCCTAAACATATCAATCGACAGCAGTTCAAAAATTAATGGGTTCTCAATTAGACCGTACATTCCCGATAACCTGCCCCAAATTAAACGCAACACGACAAAATTAATTCTCCCGTTTAACGGAGAGTGGACGGTTTTTTGGGGCGGAGATACGGAAGAACTCAATTACCATGTTGTGGATAATGCCCAGAAAAATGCCTTTGACTTTGTGATCATAGACGAATCGGGGAAATCATTCAAAAATTCAGGCTCGAATAATGAAGATTATCATTGCTTCGCTAAAGATCTGATTGCCCCCTGCGACGGAGAGGTCGTTCTGGCTGTTGACGGAATAAAGGACAACAAACCCGGAGACATGAACCAGTTCTTCCCTACGGGCAACACCGTCGTATTAAAAACCGACAAGGGCGAATATATTTACTTTTGCCATTTTAAACACCACTCAATAAAGGTTAAAGAAGGGCAAAAAGTGAAACAGGGCGAACTGCTGGGCCTTTGCGGAAATTCTGGCAGGTCATCCGAAGCCCATCTCCATTTTCATATTCAGAATACAGAGGATATGAGTATTGCCACAGGGGTAAAATGTTATTTTGAGAAAATAGAAGTAAATAAAGAAATAAAAACCGATTATTCCCCCATAAAAAAAGATAAAATACAAAACATAATTACCAAGGAGTAATTGTAATGAAAATAATAAATATTTTTCATTACCTAAGCCATGCAAGATGGATCTTTTTTATTTGGGCGATGTTTTTAATATTTACGGAATATTTTAACCCAAGCCCTCATTTTCTGTCTAATGTAGGATTAGCTATATTTCTCATGGGACTATTTTTAGGTTTTTGGGGTTTCAGCGATATTGAGAAATTGTCTAAAAGAGAAAAAAAAGAATTTGCGAATCCGAAAGGTATGAAGGGTATAAGAATCATCAGGATTTTTATTCTGATTGTGGCCGGATATGTTTTTATTCAGGGCATTTATTTCATGAATATCAAGTCAATACACCCCTCAATAAAAGAAAACATTGCAGTTGAATTTAAAACCGTCGGCTACCATTGTTTTGCCTTGGGGTTCGGATTCCTCTGCTACCTGAAACTGATGTTTGATAAATATAAATATTATAAATCGTTGCCTGAAGATAAACAAACCTGCGGCAGCAAGGAATAATTGCCAATCAGCTTTAAGGGCTGAATTGAAAAGTATTTAGACCAAACAGAATATAGGCAATCGCCCGATCCTGGGAAAGAACTTGGAAATTTAAAAGAAAATTCTCCAGGATTAAAGCATTCAGAAACATCTTGCATGTTAAAGGAAGACTTTTATCATCTAAACTTTTCTTTAAGACTAAAGTTGGGGCGCTTCCGACTATCCCCTGGAACGGCCTGCGAAGATCGTTTTATCGAAAAACGGTTTGAGCGGCTTCCCGGCTGGAATGCAGACGGGATTTAGCGTAAGGGGATGTCGGGGAAAGCCCCTTAAACTTCATTTCGAGAGAATGAAAAGAAAAAATTGGGGTGATCCGAGCGTTTAGCGGGATGGAGATAAACGAACGAGTGTCGCGGTTTGAATTTTTTCGGGAATTCGTTTACATTCTTTTCAAGGGGAAAAACTCCACATGGGATTTGTGAGGGGCATAACGAAAATTACCGTCGGACTGATCGGTATGGCGGTCATGCTGGCCGGAGTCGGCGGTTTCTTTTGGGGGGTGTTTACCATCTTGAAGGGAAAAACAGGGAGTGGAGTATTGTTGATCGCTTCATCCATCCTGGCCATGACGGTGGCCACCTTCATGGGCAATTATGCCCGCGGAGATTACGATTGAATCCGCGACGGTTGGAAACCACGTTTTTAAACACAAAGGAGGCGAACATGTCAAGTCGTAAAAAAGCGTCATTGGAAAAAGAGTTGCTCGAGCTGTTTTCCCGCCATTTCGAATCGTTACCTTCCAATCCATGGGCGGATGAAAGGGAACGGTGGCTTGAATTGGTGGTATGCACTCTCTTCACCCATGGCGGGTCGAGCCGGGGAAAGTCCCGCCAGGCCGCGCATATCTTCAAGGAATTGGGTTTATTGGAAATCGAAAACCTCGCCGCCATTCCCATCCGACAGGGAGTCATGGTTTCAGATCATTCTTCAGTCATGACCATGACGCAGATTCTCCGACAAATGGGATTCGCCAGTAAGGATATCTCCCCGGCGCTGACCAAGACGGTGATGCTGGCCAAAGCGGTTTGCATCCGTTTTGGCGGAAAAATCCAGCGTTATCTGCGCAGCTATGGCGAAGCCATGCTCGCTCACCTGGAAAAAGATTTTCCTGAAATTTTCGTTTCAAAGAAAAAACGCGCTGCTCATGAAGATACTTCGTGGCGATTCGCCTTTGCCCTATGGCTGCAAAATTCCCTCACCCTGCCGGTCTTTCTCGATACGGCCAACACCCGCCGTTTTTGCCGGCATGCCGTGTGCCGCATGACCGACCTGCAGGAGGCGGCGGACCGCCTGGATATAAACGCTTCCCTGCTCGACGACCTTCTGGATCTCTGGGCAACCGAAGAGGATCAAAAGAAAAACCCGGCCGGGAAGGGAAGATAAAATGGCCAGCCCCGTCGATATCACCCAATCGCCCAAAGTGCGAGAAATCAACAAGCGCATCCTGGACAAATACGGCCGTTACACCCCCCTGGAAAAGAGAAATATCCGATTCCGCGTTCTGCAGTATTCCGACCCGGCCGAATACCAGAAAGCATTGGAAAACACCATACAGACCAGGGTCAACCGCGACCTGACCGATTTAAAGCAGAACCAACCCGACCTATACGCCCAAGCCTGGAAGCTCCATGGCGACACCCTGGGCATACAGATCAAGTCTCTGGATTACTACAAAGACAATGACCGGTATCAAAAAGCGGTCTTTACCTCCGCAGGTTTTTACGATCCCTTTACCCAAACGATTCACCTCGCAAAAACTGATCCCTACTATACTGCCCATGAACTTTTTCACTTGTACTCGTTTTCCAAGGATTCACAGGGCCCCTATTCCTATTTCGAAAGCATATTGAAACAGGATATCGCGGAAGGCGTGATTGAATCGCTCGGGCTCGAAGTTAGCAAAGATTATGCCAAAGCCCATAACCTGGCGAATGAACTGAAAAACTATGAAAATGCCGAGATGCCGCGTATACTCATAAGCAAGAGTTATCTCGAAGGCAATTCCTTTTCCAACGATTCCGTGCTCCAGCTGCTTTTCAAAGGCTGGTTCCGTTACGACGAAAAAAAAGGGTTTGTCCCTGCGGAGAGAGCGCCCACGTCCCTGGATCAACAGAAATTCAGCGCCCAGGAGACGCTAAACTGGAAAAACGGCTATCGCTGGCTCGTGCCATCGAAGATGCCGGTAAAATTACCGGGCCACACGGCCCCCGGCTCGACCATACCCAAGTCAATGACGATCACGGGATTGCCGCACATACGGCCGGGCACATGGCAGGGGGGACCTATTGCGGGACCGGCAAATCCATTCACGAATACGCATTTCGGACCGAATGTTTTCCTCAATCGCTTTTCTGAATTGCAACGGCAAGCCCAGGAGCGACTGCAAAAGCGGTTGCAGGAAGAGGCTCGCCGCCGCTCGCTGGAAGCTCTGCGGATGAGCCACAACCAGCCGGGTCGGATCATCCAGGAAGCGGAGAAAAAGAGAGCCCTTGAAATGGAAAAACGGCGGCTCGAAGAAGAAGCGCGGCGCCGGGCCGCAGAACAAAAAAGAGCCATAGAGATAGAGACTCGCCGGGCAACGGAGGAAGCGGCGCGACGCAACCAGGAGGCGGCGCGTCAACGTGCCGCCATGGACGCCCTCCACAACAAGAGAAACGTCCCCTGCCTCATCGACCATTGGAAATACAAACCTGGCCCCAACCAACTCACCGTGCCCTGGGTTCACGTTTACCAGGGAGATAAGTTTTGCTACTCCTTCAAACCCCCGCTCAACGATATCCTCTGCACTCGAAAAAAATGGTGATGCCTTTCCTTATGAAACTTGCAATTGCTCGCGACGTTTTTCTTAGAAAAAGTATCTCTTACATTCACATATTCAGTGTTCGTGCTTATAATCTTTTGCAACGGAAGAGATAGCTTCCATAAGGCGGCAATTTGATGTAAAGGCCCGAGGCGCTCATCTCGTCGCCTTGCCTGATGAAACAATCGCCGTTCAAGTAACCGGTATTTGTTCAAATAAGCAAATTCCGTCCGGAGCTTCTCAGCCTTAAATGGGCGGAGAAGATTCTTAAAAAATCATGACCGCCGGGTAAATCAGGCTCAATACGGCCGCGATGTTGGCCGCATCAATCCCTGGACTATCTCACGCCAAATGAATATTATCGCCAATGGAAGAAAAACCTTCCCCAAAAGTGTCACTAATGTCCTGACCCCGTACAGGGAGTTGAGTAACCTGGCCCAGAATTATTATAATGACCGGCGAACCGCCGTCATTTCCCCCGCAAGAAAGAAAGGAGCAGGGCATGTCGGAAGAACTGACCGCCGGCGTCGTTTGGAAAGGGAAAATGGAATTCGAAGGCCGGTCGGACTTCGACCAGGCGATCCGCATCGACGTTTCTCCGCCACAGGGGGACGATCACGGGACGAAACCCATGGAGCTTCTGCTGATCAGCCTGGCCTCCTGCGCCGGGCAGGTCATCGTCTCTCTCCTCCGGAAAATGCGCCAGGACGTCCGGACGTTCTCGATCAAGGCGAGCGGCGTCAAGCAGGCGGATCACCCGCGCATCTTCACCGGGATCCGCCTGGACATCGAGGTCTCCGGCCCGAATCTCGACCGTTCCGCCGCCGAAAAAGCCCTTCAACTGGCCGAGGAAAAATACTGCCCCGTCTATGCCATGCTGATAAAAAGCGTCGACGTCCGGGCCGCAATAAGCATTTCCGAACCCCCGGGGACGCCGGCCTAGTCCGCTTTCCGGCCGAAGCCCCCAAGATTGCCGTCCCGCTTGACTTTCCTTCGCCCGGCAAGTTAGCATCCTCCCAACGTGCGATTCCCGTCTTTTCAGGAAAGAGGCCGCCCGTGAAAAAATCCGCCCTCGTGCTCTTCTTCGCCGCCCTTCTGCTCGCCGCCTTATCCTCCCTTTCTCCCGCGGCCTTTCAAACCGGTCCCGCCGGCTCCCTCCTGATCATCGGAGGAGGAGACCGGCCGGACGGCCTCACCAAAAAATTCGTCGAACTTTCCCGGGGATTCGGCTCGGGAAAAATCGTCATTTTCACGATGGCCAGCGGCGTTCCCCTGGAAGTCGGCCCGGAAATGGTCGCCGAGGTGAAAGCCGCCGGAGCCGCTGAAGCCTTCTCTTATCAACTAACCCGGGAAGAGGCGCTCAAGCCCGACAGCGCAAACATCCTCGATGGCGCCGGGGGCGTTTATTTCTGTGGCGGGGACCAATCCCGGCTGACCGCGGTCCTCCTCGACACGCCGATCCATAAAAAATTGCTCGAACTTTACGCCCAGGGGCTGGTCGTCGCCGGGACCAGCGCCGGGGCCGCGGTAATGAGCGAAGTCATGATCACCGGAGACGAAAAGCGGACGACGGACGAAAACGCAAACTGGCAGACCGTCGAGGCCGGAAACGTCGTCACCTCCCGCGGATTCGGCTTCGTGACCGGGGCCGTCATGGATCAACATTTCATCGCCCGCCGCCGCCACAACCGGCTGATCAGCCTCGTTCTCGAAAATCCCAAACTCGTTGGAATCGGGATCAATGAATCGACGGCCGTTTGGGTCCGCCCCGACGGACGGTACGAAATCGCCGGGATCGGCCAGGTCATAGTCTACGACGCGCGCAACGCTTCCGTCTCCCGCGCCAACGCCGGTCTTCTGGGCGTCGTAGGGATGACCGTCCACATCCTTCTTCCCGGCGACGTCTACGACCCGGCGACCGGAAAAGTCGAAGGAGCCCGGCGATGAGAAAGATCAAACTCCCCCACACCCTCATCCTGATTTACGCCATGGTCGTCCTGATCGTGGTCGCCACTTGGATCATCCCCGGCGGCGAGTACCAACGGGTGGAAAAGGACGGCCGGACGGTCCCCGTCGCCGGGTCCTTCCAGCGGGTCGAAAGCCGGCCCCAGGGCCTCGGCGCGCTGTTTGTCTCGCCGGCCCGGGGGTTCGTCGAGGCGGCGGCGATCATCGGCATACTCTTCATCGTCGGCGGCGCCTTTTCGGTCATCCAGAAGACCGGGGCGATCACGGCCGTCATCCACAACCTGGCCTTTCATTTCGGACGGAGCAAGGCCCTTCGGATCCTCCTGATCCCCGTCACGATGACGGTCTTCTCCCTGGGAGGAGCCATCTGGGGCATGTGCGAGGAGACCATGCCGTTCATCCTGATCTTCGTCCCCCTGGCCCTCTCCCTCGGCTACGACACCATCGTCGGGGTCTCCATCCCCTTCCTGGGCGCGGCCGCGGGGTTCGCCGGGGCGTTTTTCAACCCCTTCACCGTGGGCATCGCCCAGGGGATCGCCGGACTGCCGCTCTACTCGGGCCTCGGCTACCGGATGATCGTCTGGGCCCTCGGCACGGCCATCGTCATCACGATCGTCATGCGTTACGCGGCCCGGCTCCTTCGGAACCCGAAGGCCAGCCCGGTCTACGAGGACGACCTCGAAAAAAGAAAAAAACTCCTCGGGACCGGGCCGGTGATGGAAAAACTCCCCGTCCTCACAACCCACAAGCTTGTCCTGGCGGTGTTCGCCGCGGGGTTCGGGTTCATGATCTTCGGAATCCTCAAGTACAAATGGTACATCAACGAAATCGCCGGGATCTTCCTGGCGATGGGCGTCCTTTCCGGGATCCTGGGCCGGCTCAAGGGAGACGAGATCGGCCGGGCCTTCGTCGACGGGGCCAAAGACATGGTCAATGCGGCCCTGATCATCGGCACGGCCCGGGCGATCCTCATCGTCGCCCTGGACGGCCGGATCCTGGACACGATCTTGGCCGGGATGGCATCCGCGATCTCCAACTTCCACCCGATTCTGTCGGCCCAGCTGATGTTCGCCTCCCAATGCGGGATCAACTTTTTCGTCCACTCGGGGACGGCTCAGGCCGCGCTGACGATCCCGGTCATGGCCCCGCTGGGGGACCTGGTCGGAATCACCCGGCAGACGAGCGTCTACGCCTTTCAGCTGGCCGAATACATCAACCCGATCCTTCCGACCTCGGGAGTGACGATGGGAGTTCTGGGACTGGCCGGGCTGCGTTACGAAAAGTGGGCGAAATGGCTGATCCCCCTGATGATTGCCTGGGTCCTCTTCGCCGCCCTGAGCCTGATTCCGCCCGTCTTGTTTAAATGGGGCCCGGCTTAAGGCCGGAATGTCCCTTTGACCCGGAGCTTTCCGCCGGCCATCAGGACCCGGCCCCGGGCAATGACGTCCGTCAACTCATTATTTTTATTGAAAATTAAAAGGTCTGCGTCGCGTCCTGGTTCGATCGCGCCCTTCGCCGTCAACTGATAAATCGAGGACGGATTTCCGGAAAACAACCGGGCCGCTTGTTCCAAAGATAAAATCTTGCGGCCGACGAGCGAGCGGAATGTCTTTAAGAGGGAATGCGGCGAGGCCACGGTCAGTCCGGTGAGCTTCCCGGCCGAATCGAAAACAGGGAGACTGCCGTTTCCGTCCGAGCTGACGGTCACCCTTTCGAGCGGGACGCCGTTTTCCAGAAGAAGCCGGATCGCCGTTTCGACGCTGACGTCGTGGTCCGTTTCCTGCTCCGGGTCGGTCCCGGCCGTCAGGTCGATCCGTCCCCCAGACCGGGCATACTCGAACGCTTCCCCAAGAAGCCGCCGGTTCCGGTTGCAGTGGGTCGGGATAATCTGGGTGATGGGAATCTCCGTCTCCCGGGCGAGCCGCCGCGGGTATTCCAACCCGCGGGAACCATCGCCCATGTGGACGTGAAGGATCCCGGCCTTGCCGCCCAGCATCCCGCCGACCCGGCATTCCGCGGCCAGGCGGGCGAATTCCTCAAACGAAGGCTGGGACGAACGGTGATCGGAGAGGGCGATCTCCCCGGCTCCGATGATCTTATCGATCAGGACAAGGTCGCCGCGGACGCTTCCGGTGACGGTTTTGACCGGGATTTCATAGGAACCGCAGAAACACCAGGTCGAAATCCCCTCGATTTCCAAAGCCCGGGCCTTGGCCAGAAGAGAACTCATGTGCCGGGTGACGGAGTCCGTCCCAAGGCAGCCGATGACCGTCGTCACGCCGCTTGCGACGATGTCCTCGACGGCGATTTCGGGCGCCCTCGTGGCCGGACCGCCTTCGCCCCCGCCGCCCAGGATGTGGACGTGCGGATCGATGAACCCGGGAAGGACGGCTTTTCCGTCCGCCTCGATCACGGCCGCTTCGAATCCGCCGCAAACGATCGCGCCCGGTTCGGCCACGGCCTCGATTCGGCCGCCGGCAAGGAGAACGTCGCGCTTCCCGGGAGAAGTCGGGGAAACGACCGTACCGCCGCGGATGATGAGGGCCATGACCGCCTCCTTGATGACGGCAAGATAACACGTCCGGCCTGGGTCGGGCAAGGACCGAGTCCGGCGCCCCGCCCGCCGGGATAGAGGAGAGTATTTCGAGATCGACCTCAATCCAGAGGCGAACACGCTCAGCCTGCTCGGGGACCCGGAAGTGGTCTTTTACCTGCTTGAACCGGATAAGGTCAGTGAGAAGAGAATCTACAAGATCGAGGTGGCCTTCCGGGACCGGAACCTCGGGGAAAGCCACCTGGGTCCTCACCAAAAAATGGATCGCGACGAAGTCTGTTTTTAAGCTTGGAGACGCGCCGGCGGTCCGGATCGAGGCCTATGACGGCAAAAAGGAGAGCATGCTCTGGCATATATATTTTGTCCATGGCGGAAAGAGCTATTACATCGCCGTCGCGATGCCTCCGGGCACGGGCAAGGTGCTGTTTCCCAATTAGGTGATGGACATGCCGAACACCATCGAATTCTAGTATCGGGAGCAGGATTACGGCTTATCCTCGCAGAGGAAGAAGACGTGACTGCCGGCGGCAGAAAGGGAATTATTTCAGCCGCTTCAAAAAATCACGATCGCCAGGTAAATCAGGCTCAGAATGGCCACGATGATGGCCGTGTTCCCGGCCGCCCGCGTTTCCTTGTCCTTTTTGGAAAAACCGCCGGCCCGGGCCGCGCGCCGGACGATGAGCGGACAGAGGACCAGGGTGTTGAGAACGAGCGGAATGACCAGGAACCAGGACATCTCCGTCCATTTCCCGGCTTGGAACGTTTGCGTCATCGCCGCGGCGAATCGGCTCCACCCGGACAGGTCCGTCATTTTCTTGTAGGCCATTTGAAAGAGGTCGAACCCGCGCGTCAGGAACAGCATCGCGTTCCCGACGAGGAGGAGAACGACGCCCAACCGGGCCGTGTAAGCCAGGTGCTCGGGGCTGTGTTTTTTCATGTCGGTCGACATCATCCGGCTGTGGATGGCGCCGTAGGCGACGTAGATCAGAAACCCGACGTTGAGCCAGGCAGCGAATCGCAGCCACGAGGTGGGCGGCAGGTAGAAGATCAGGTACAGACAGGACAGGACGCCCAGCAACGGGAAAAGAATATTGCGAAAGGTTGCGAAAAAGGCGGCGGTCAAGGCCAAAATGATGATCTTGACCGGGAACGTGGCCGGAACGATGAAGATCACGACCACGCCCACGGCCGCAAACAGGATCGCGCTCCAGGTCCAACCGCTGGGGACCTTGAACGGCCGCGGCCGGTCCGGTTCTCTTTTACGCAGGACGATGATCCCGCTGCAGACCAGGATGAAGGCGAACAGGGTCCCGATGTTGGTCAGGTCGACCATTTCGTCGATGCTGGCGACGGCGGCGAAGACGGCGACAAAGACGCCGGTCAGGATCGTCGCCTTGTAGGGCGTCCGGAAGCGCTTGTGGACCTGGCTGAACGTCTTCGGCAGGAGTCCGTCGCGGGACATGCTGAAGAAGATCCGGGGCTGGCCCATCTGGAAGATCAAGAGGACGGCCGTGTGGGCGATGACCGAGCCGAAGGCCACGATACCCACGGCCCAACCGAGGTTGGGCGCGGCATGCTGGAGGGCCATGGTCAGAGGCTCGGCCTGTTCGGTGGCCAGTTTCAATTTGAGATCGGGATAGGAGATTAGTCCGGTGAAAACCGCCGAGACGACGATATAAAAAATCGTGCAGATGAGCAGAGAGCCGATGATCCCGATGGGCAAGTCCCGTTTGGGGTTCCGTGTCTCCTCGGCCACGGTGGAGACGGCGTCGAATCCGATGTAGGCGAAGAAGACAATGGCCGCCCCGGCGCTTATGCCGGCCCAGCCGTTGGGGGCGAAGGGCGTCCAGTTGGACGGCTGGACCCAAAAGAACCCGATGATGATGAAGAAAGTCAGAACGATGATCTTGATCCCGACCATGATGGCGTTGAACCGGGCGCTTTCCCGGATTCCCCAGACCAGAATAAGGGTGATGAAGGCCACGATGCCGACGGCCAGGATGTTGAAGATGATCGGCACGCCGAAGATATGGGGGGCGTCCCGGAAAACGATCTTAACTCCGTCGGCGTCCACGATTTTGGCCGCGGTCCGGTAGTCCATGGACAACCAATCGGGCACGTGGATGTTGAATCCCTTGAGGAAGGTTTTGAAATAGTTGGCCCAGGAGATGGCGACGGCGATATTGCCCACCGCGTACTCGATGATCAAATCCCAGCCGATGATCCAGGCGATGATTTCGCCCAGGGTGGCGTAGGAATACGTGTAAGCCGATCCGGAAATCGGCACGATGGACGTGAATTCCGCGTAGCATAAGGCCGTGAAGCTGCAGACGACGGCCGTGATGACGAAGGAAAGCATCAGGGCCGGGCCGGCGCCGGGACGGTAGGCGTCGCCGGCCGCGGCCGTGCCGATCGTGGCAAAGATGCCGGCCCCGATGATGGCCCCGATGCCGAACAGAATCAGCTGGAAGGGCCCGAGGACGCGTTTCAGTTGGTATTCGGGGAGCTCGGAATCGCTGAGGCATTGGTCCAATGACTTCGTGCGAAAGAGTTTGCTCCGGGAAAACATCTTGCTCGGACGGGGAGGAGAATCGGCATTCCGTTTATCCATGATCTCTCCTGGCGGAAAATATCGAAACGAGGCCCCCTTGGTCGATCGTTCGGGAGACCAAGTTCCTTATATTAGCAAAAAACAGAAAGAAAGGGGACAGGTCTTAAGACCTGTCCCCTCCTTTGCCCTCCTTCTCTTATTGGATTGCCTTCGGGGCCGCCGTTTTGGTATGCTCTGCGGGTGATTCGCCTGCCCCCATTCCCGCCCCCAAGGAGGATGTCATGTCCCGCAAAAGAATCCTGGTTTCTTTCATTTTGATGGCCGTCGTCGTGACGATTTCAGGCTGCAAGAAAACGGAACCACAACCTGAGGCCGTCCAAGCGCCGGAATTCCGCTGGCAGATCGACCAGTTCGCCGATCTGAAGATCCTCCGCTACCAGGTGCCCGGTTTCGAGGCGCTGACGCCGTCCCAGAAAGAGCTGGTGTACTACCTTTCAGAGGCGGCCCTGTGCGGGCGCGACATCATCTTTGACGAGAATTACAAATACAACCTGACGATCCGCAAAACCCTGGACGCGATCGTCGAAGGATACAAGGGCGACCGGACCGATCCCCGCTGGGAAAAGTTCATGGTTTACGTTAAACGGGTCTGGTTCTCCAACGGCATCCATCACCATTATTCGACGGACAAGTTCCTGCCGGAGATCGAGCCGGACTATTTCGCCGAACTCGTGAGGGGGTCGCAGGGCGTTTCTTTTCCCGTGGCCGCGGGGCAGTCGCTCGACGATTTCGTCGCCTTCCTCCGGCCGATTCTCTTCGACCCGACGGTAGCTCCGAAAAAGGTCTCCCTGGATTCGACGAAGGACCTGGTAACGAGTTCGGCCGTCAACTTCTACGACGGCGTCACCCAGGCGGACGTTGAAAAATATTACGAAAAAATCACCGACAAGAAAGACCCGACCCCGGTTTCCTACGGGTTGAATTCCCGGCTCGTCCGGAAGGACGGGAAAATCGTCGAGCAGGTCGCCTCGATCGACGGTCTCTACGGCCCGGCGATCAAACAGATCGTCTTTTGGCTGGAAAAAGCGGTCGCCGTTGCCGAAAACGACCAGCAGAAAAAGACGATCGAAGCGCTGATCAAATACTACCGGACCGGGAACCTGAAAGATTTCGACGCATATAACGTTTTATGGGTCGGAGACATGCAGTCCCGGATCGATTTCGTCAACGGCTTCATCGAGGTCTACAACGACCCCATGGGCCGGAAGGCGACCTGGGAATCGCTGGTCAATTTCAAGGACCTCGAGGCCACCAAGCGGGCGGACATCATTTCGGCCAACGCCCAATGGTTCGAGGATAACTCGCCGGTGGACCCGAAATTCAAGAAAAAGGAAGTCAAGGGCGTGGCGGCGAAGGTCATCACCGCGGCGATCATCGGCGGCGACTGTTATCCCTCCACCCCGATCGGCATCAATCTTCCGAACGCCAACTGGATCCGGGTCAACTACGGCTCCAAATCCGTGACCCTGGAAAACATCAATTATTCTTATAATCAGGCCTCGCTGACTTCGGGTCTCGGCCCCGAATTTTCCTCCTCGCCCGAGGAGTTGGAACGCGTCCGGACATACGGCGGACAGGCCGGAAACATCCATACGGATTTCCACGAAGTCCTGGGCCACGGGTCGGGCCAATTGCTCCCCGGCGTCACGCCCGAGTCGCTCAAGAATTATCATTCGACGATCGAGGAGGCCCGGGGCGACCTGTTCGCCCTGTATTTTCTGATGGACCCGAAGACCGTGGAGCTCGGTCTGCTGCCCAACGTCGAGGCGGCCAAGTCCGCCTATGACGTCGAGGTCCGCAACGGCCTCATGACTCAGCTCACCCGGATTCAGCCGGGCAAGACCATCGAGGAATCCCATATGCGCGACCGGGCGTTGATCGCCCATTGGGTTTATGAAAAGGGGCTTCCCGAGAACGTCATCAGCCGGATCAGCCGGGACGGGAAGACGTATTTCGTGATCAATGATTACGGGAAACTGCGCAAACTGTACGGCGACCTGTTGGCCGAGATCCAGCGGATCACGAGCGAGGGCGACTACGAAGCGGCCAAGAGCCTCGTCGAAGCCTACGGCGTCAAAGTGGATCCCGACCTTCACAAGGAAGTCCTGGCCCGTTACGCCAAATTGAATCTGGCGCCTTACACCGGTTTCATCAACCCGGTGTATACGCCGGTCACGGGCGCAAGCGGCAAAATCATCGATATCAAGATTTCGCTGCCGGAGGATTACGTCGGGCAGATGATGGAGTACGGGAAGAAGTACGGGTTTTTATAAGAATCCGGAGAAGCGTTCGCGCGTTATTTGAAGGAGATCGACCGCCAGTCGGTGTCGTAAAGGGAAACGCTCATCCAGGACGCGCCGGTTTCGGCGTCATTTCCGTCGGGTTCCGAGGAGAGGGCCTTTCCTCGGCGTAAAAAATATTGCGAAAGGGTATTGACAAATGAAAAATTTCGTCTATATTGTACATGTGAACAATATACAGTATAAACACAAGGTACAGAAAGTACGGAAGGAGGATTGGCTTTGAAGATCATCATCTCCAACTCCTCGCCCGATCCCATCTATGAGCAGATCGGCAAACAAATCAAAGCCCAGATTCTGTCCGGAAACCTGGAGGAGGGGAGTTCGCTTCCTTCGATCCGCCGCCTCGCCCAGGACCTTCAGATCAGCGTGATCACCACCAAGCGCGCTTATGACGAGCTCGAAGCCGAGGGCTTCCTCAACACGGTGGGGGGGAAGGGGACGTTCGTCGCCGTCCAGAACAAGGAACTCCTCCGGGAAAAGAAAATGAAGATCGTCGAGGAAGCGCTGGTCCGGGCCGTCGACGAGGCCCGCTTGATGGGAATCGACGAAAACCAGATGGTGGAAATGCTCCGCCTTCTGTTCAAGGAGAACATCTGATGTCCGCCGCTTTGGAAATCACCGGCCTCCGCAAGGCCTACAAAGGATTCGCTCTCAAGGACGTGTCGTTCACCGTTCCCGAAGGTTCGATTATGGGCCTCGTCGGCCCCAACGGCGCCGGCAAAACGACGATCATCAAACTCATCCTCAACCTGGTCCGGCGGCAGGCCGGGTCGGTCAAGGTGTTCGGCCTGGACAATCTCGCCGACGAAAAAGCCGCTAAAAGCCGGATCGGATTCGTCCACGAGACGCCGGCCCTCGTCGAGGACGTTCCCCTCAAATCGATCGCTTCGGCGGCCGCCCCCTTCTACCCGAAGTGGGATCAACGGCTGTTTCTGTCCCTGATGGACGAATTCGGGCTGAATCCCGGCCAGAAATTCAAAACGCTTTCCCACGGGATGAAGATGAAATTCTCCCTCGCCCTAGCCCTTTGCCACGACGCCGACCTGCTGGTTCTCGATGAGCCGACTTCGGGATTGGATCCGGTGTTTCGGCGTGAACTTCTGGAGCGGCTTTCGGGCGTGATCCAGGACGTCCGGAAGGCGGTCCTGTTTTCAACCCACATCACCTCCGATCTGGAACGCACAGCCGACTACATCACCCTCGTCCTGGACGGCGCGGTCGTTTTTTCTTCGCCGCGCGACGACGTCCGGGACGGCTGGGCCGTGGTCAAGGGCGGGCCCGAGATCCTCGACCCTTCCCGCCGGCCGCTCTTTCGGGCGGTCCGGGAGTCGCCTTACGGGATCGAGGCCCTGACGAGCGACGTTCCTTCCGCCCGGATGGCCTTCCCTTCGGCCGTCTTCGACCGGGCGTCGATCGAGGACATCATGATCTTTCTAAATCCGGGAGCTTTCCATGATTAAACTGATCCGCAAGGACCTCATTCTTCACAAAAAATTCGTCCTGGGAGTAGGGATTCTTTATCCGCTCTACCTGGGATTCATGGGATCGAGAGTCGATAATTTAGCGATGCTTCCCGTCCTCGGCGGGTTTCTCTACGCTATCGTACCGCTCATCCTCTTCGGCCGGGAGGACAAGTTCAAATCCGAGGCCTTCGGCCTCAGTCTCCCCGTCACCCGGCGGGAATACCTGCGGGCCCGGTTTCTCCTGAGCTGGGGATTGATGTTTCTCATGTACGCCATGGGGTCCCTCCTGATGGTCGCCGTTCCGGGAGCGAGGCTCGCGGCCGCGACCGTGTTCAGCCCGAAAATGATTCTCCTCTCCCTGGCCTTCATGGCCGTCTATTTCGGATTCCTAATGCCTTTGTTTATCCGGTTCGGCCAGGTCGGGATGCTGGTTTTCATCGTCGCCCTGCAGTTGATCGGCGTTCTTCTCATGGTCTTTCGGAGCGCCGTCGGCGTGACAACGGTCAAGAAACTCTTCCGGCTGATTCCGGACGGAGTCGCGGCGGTTCAATCCTCGCTCGGGGCGGTTCCTGCCTTCCTGGCGCTCCTCGCCCTCCTGGCCCTGTTGACATACGCCTCGTTCGAACTCAGCGCCGCCTTCCTCCGGCGAAAGGAATTCTGAAGAGGCCGCCATGGAATACGCCCTCGAGATTCGAAATCTTTCCAAGTCGTACGGCGATTTCCGCCTGAAGGACGTTTCCTTCTCCCTCCCCCGGGGGTACATCATGGGCTTGATCGGCCCCAATGGCGCGGGAAAAACGACGATCATCAAGCTTGTCCTGAACCTCATCCGACGCGACGGCGGCGAAATCCGGGCTTTGGGATTCGACAACCTCGCCGACGAAGTCGAAATCAAGAGCCGGATCGGGTTCGTCCACGATACGCCCTTTTTCTATGAGCATCTGACCCTGGCGAACGTCCGGAAAACGGTCGCCCCCTTTTACCGTGACTGGGACGACGCCCTGTTTCGGCGCCTAGCCGATGAGTTCCGACTCCCTTTGGGAAAGCGGTTCAAAAAGTTGTCGCGCGGGACGAAAATGAAATTTGCCCTGGCCGTCGCCCTGTCCCACAAGGCCGATTTGCTCATCCTGGACGAACCGACTTCCGGGCTCGACCCCGTCTTCCGTCGCGAACTGCTGCAAAAGCTGTCCGCCTTCATCCAGGACGAAGGCAAGTCGGTCCTTTTTTCGACTCACATCACCTCCGACTTGGAGCGGATCGCCGATTTCATTACGTTCATTCGCGGGGGAGAAATCGTCTTTTCCTCCCCGCGGGATCAAATTCTCGGGGCCTGGGCGGTCGTCAAGGGCGGGCCGGAGCTTCTCGCCGCCGAACACCGAGCCCTGTTCAAAGGTCATCGCCAAGGCGCCTACGGGGTGCAGGCTTTGACCGCCGCCGCCGGAGAGGTCCACCGACGTTTCGGCCGGGACGCGGTCGTCGAGACGGCCACGCTCGAGGAAATCATGTTCTATATGACCAAAGGAAACGGCCATGCTTAAGCTCTGTCTGAAGGATTTGCTGGCGGCCCGGTGGTTTCTCCTGGCCAATATGACCGTTCTCCTTCTTTACGCGCTCCAGCCCTACTTCTCGGCCGGATTCATCATGGCCGCCGGCGGAGTGGTCGTCATAGCTGGCCTCGCTATCGTTTTTTTTCTTGAAGACAGAGACAAAACGGAAATCCTCACCCTCAGCTTGCCGGTCAAAAGATCGGCGATCGTCGGGGCCCGTCATCTCCTCGGCGCCCTATTCCTCGCGGTCTGCGGAGGAATCGTTTTCGGGGTGATCGCGCCGCTAGGGACCGTGATCCGTTCCCGGTCCGACGCCGCCGGCCTTTCCCGGCTTCTTTCGATCGAGGCGGCGGTCCTTTTCTTTGTAATCACCTTGTTTTTTCTCGCTCTTTACCTGCCGCTGTATCATCGGTTCGGCTTTGGCCGGGGGACAATCGTATTTCTGATCGCCGGAATCGCCCTGGTGTCTCTGGGAGCGGCGGGATTGTTTGCCATCCTGCCGGCCGCTCCCGCGCCCGGACGGGAATTGGGAACGGCGGTCATCGGATCCGTCCGGGCGATCCGGAGCTCCCTCGGAACACCGCTGTTCCTTCTCTCCGCCGTCGCTGTCGTGGTCGTTCCCTTTGCGATCTCGCTCCGGCTCTCTCTGCGCTTCTATGCCCGCCGGGAGTTTTGACCTGCGGGGATTCTTACGGAGTTTTGCATGAAAAAATGGATTGTTCTCGTGATCGTCGTCTTTCTGGTCATCGCCGCCCTTTGTTGACGGACCGCGGATTTGAGCCGCGGCCGGTTGATAAGAGGCCCCGCGTTTTTTTAAAGTGCGTCAGGCGTATTTTTATCAGCCCGTTTTCTCACATTACTGTCTGAAAAGACGAAAAAGGAAGAATCCTCGCGGCCCGGCGTCTAAAAAGCGGGAGCAGTGTTTTTTATTCCGGCCCGTCCGTCCGGCTCCCGATGTCTTCAAATTCACAAGGAGGAGGATCCGCATGAAGCGTGTCTTGACTCTGTCGCTTGCGGTGCTCGCCCTGACCGCCTTCGTTTCGGCCGGCGCGATCACCCTGGACGTCAAGGAGCACACCCTGGCCAACGGGATGAAGATCCTGATGATCACGAAGCCGGGCGTGCCCCGCGTCGTCTGCCACATCTATTACAAGGTGGGGTCGATCAATGAACGACCCGGCATCACCGGTACGGCCCACGTCCACGAACATCTGATGTTCAAGGGCACGAAAATGATGGGCGTGACTGATTTCGAGAAGGATACGGCCATCGACCGGCAGATCGACGAGGTGGTGAGCCAAATCTATCGGGAGAAGTACTGGAAGTCCGACGGCGATCCGGCCAAGATCGCGGAGCTACAGAAAAAAGCCGACGAGCTGATCGCCGCCGAGAAGGCGTACATCATCAAGGACGACCTCTGGGGCTTGTACATGAAGAACGGCGGAACCGGTCTCAACGCTTCGACCAGTCAGGAGAGCACCGGGTATTACGTCACCTTGCCCTCCAATAAAATCGAGCTCCAGATGCTCCTCGAGTCCGACCGGATGCAGAGCGCCTATTTCCGGGAATTTTACTCCGAGAACGACGTCATCATGGAGGAACGGCGGCTGAGCGAGAACAGCCCCGGATATTTCTTCAGCGAACAGGTCAACGCCGCCTTCTTCGCCGCGTCTCCGTATCATTGGGATGTCATCGGCTGGATGGACGATCTCAAGAAAATGACCAAGGCCGACCTGATCGAATTTCACAACAGGTACTACGTTCCGAACAACGCCGTGGCTATCTATGTCGGCGACCTTGACCTGGAAAAAACCATCGCCATGGCCGAGCAATATTTCGGCCGCATCCCCAAGGGCCCCGACATCGAACCCATTCGGACCTATGAACCGCCCCAGTACGGCGAAAAACGGATGTACGGCGAAGGTCCCGCCCCCACCAGCGTTCAGATCATGTTCCACACGCCGTGGGCCGGCCAACCTGACGTAGCGCCCCTGACCGTTCTGGCCGGAATTCTTGGCGCGGGCGGTGGGCCGGGAGGGCCGGGAGGGCCGCGCGGCGGCGGCGGAACGGGCCGCTTGGATAAAATTCTGGTCCAGGAAAAACAACTGGCCGTCAATGCCTCGGCCTTCAACCGGGCCCAGTGGTATGTCGGCGCGTTTCAATTCAGCGCTTCCCCGCGCTTGGACAAGGGCGTCGAACCGGAAGATCTGGAGAGAGAAATTTGGGCCGAGATCGAAAAGATTAAAAAGGACGGCGTGACCGACGACGAGATTCAGAAAATCAAAAACCGGAGCGAAGCCAACTTCATCCGCAGCCTGGCTTCAACGGCCGGCTTAGCTGGCAGCGTCGGCCGGGCCGAACTCAATCGGGGCTGGAAATCGATTCTCTCCGACCTCGAGGACATCAAGAAAGTCACCAACGACGACATCAAGCGCGTCGCGGCCGCCTATTTCGTCAAGGACAACAGCCTGACTTCCATTTATACGCGGAAGATGGGCCGGTAAGGAAGGAGAGCGACGATGAAAAAAATATTCAGCCTGATTTTCGGCGTTTGCGTCCTCGTCCTCGCCTCCGGCCTGGCCCAGATCCAGAAACCGGGCGACCTGAAATACCCCGTTCTGAAATACGATCCGCCCGATCCCAAGGCGTTCCGTACGGTTCTCGCCGGCGGCCTGCGCGCCTACGTCCAGGAAGATCATTCCCTTCCCGCGGTCAATATTTCGGCCCTCGTGAATTTCGGGAGCCTCTATGTTCCCGAGGGCATGGAAGGCTTGGATTCCCTCTTGAGCGGCGCGTTGATCCGGGGCGGCACAAAGACCAGGGAAGGAACGGCTGTCGAGGAACGGATCGATTTCTTGGGCGGCTTGTTGAATTTCACGGTCGGTGAACGGACCTCATCTCTCACCCTATCCGTCCTGAGCAAGGACCTGGACGAAGGTTTGGCCCTGTTCTTCGACGTCCTGATGAATCCCGAGTTCCGCGAGGAACCCTTCGCCCTGGCTAAAGCCCGGGCGATCGAGCAACTTCGCCAGGCCAACGACCAACCGGGCGGCATCCTGAGCCGGGAATACGAAAAAATCCTTTACGGCACTCACGCTTTGACGCGCCGGGCGATGAAAAAGACGTACGAAAACATCACCTCGGCCGACCTCAAGGCCGTTCACTCCCAATATTTCGTACCCAAGAACATCATCCTGACCGCCTCGGGCGATTTCGTCAAGGCCGACCTTGCGGCCAAGATCAACACGTTCATCCGCGCCTGGAAAGGGAAGGACGTCAAGATTCCGGTGTTTTCGAAGGCGTTCCCGACGCCTGAACCGGGCGTTTATTTCATCCAGAAACCCATCAACCAGGGCTATATCAGCCTCGGCCATCTCGGCTTGGAGGACACCGATCCCGATTACCCGGCCGTCCAAGTCATGAACTTCATCCTCGGCGGCGGAAGCTTCACTTCCCGCATCACGACGAAAGTCCGTTCCAATGAGGGCTTGTCCTACAATCAAGGCAGCCGCTTTACGACCCGCTGGGGATTTCCCGGAACGTTCGCGGGCTATGTCCAGACCAAGTCGTCCACGGTCGGCTACGCGATTTCCCTCATCGAGGCCGAATTCGACCGCATCCGCAAGGAGCAGGTTTCGGATGCCGAGATGGATACGGCCGTCAACTACTTCATCGACAGTTTCTCCAGCCAGTTCGAAATGCCCCAGGGAACGATGAACGCGTTCGCCAACCTGGAAATGCAGGGCAAACCGATGGATTACTACAAGACCTACCGGGACAAGATCAAAGCCGTGACGAAGGCCAAGGTCCTGGACGTCGCGCAGAAGTTCATCCGGCCGGAGAAAACGGTCATCATGATCGTCGGCGATTTCGAGCCGTGCAACAAGGGCGGCGAGAAGTGGGCCGGCCCGCTCGAAAAGCTGGGCAAACTCCATAGGATCAATCTCATCGATCCCATGACGGGGGCGGAGATCAAATAATTACCCGGCCGTGGTCTTTGATTGTTGAGGTTATGCCCCCGGGGCCCCCGGGGACCGGGGGCTCTTTTTAGGGATAAAAACCGGTTTTAAGCATTTCCGGAGCGTAGGCAATTTATGAAACCTGCTTTCCAGGCAGTTGTCATAAGCAATCAATTCTTCTGGGACGCCTCCATTTAAAACACTTTACGGTCATGGCAATTCTTTTACAAACGATCTCGGATCAAGGAGGGCGCCGTCCTTGGACCTTTTCTCTATCTCTTGATATTTTCCCAGAGAACGTTGACGATCCTCCACTGTCCGCCCTCGCCCTTGGCCAGGGTGAGGTAGTCGACATACAGGGAACAGTCGGACCGGACGACGGCCATGGTGTCGGTCACGTCGAGGATGGTCACCTTGATGTTGCGCTGGTCGGCCGGGACGCGGCTGCCGCCCCCGCGTTTGGTGAAATCGACCATTTGCTCCTTCGTGAGGTGGGTGAACTGCTCCTGGCCGGTCTGGGGATTGACGACGAGGAGCCGCTTCGCCAGTTGCGGATGAAGGGCCCGGTCCATGCGTTCGGCGTTGGCCTCGAACCAGCCTTCAATATAGTCGAGCGCCGCCTGGCGAATGGCAGTTTGCGTGGCTTCATCGGTCGTCTGGGGGGAGAGGGTCGAGGGTCCGAGGGCGACGGCGGCCAAGACCATTCCGATGGCGAGACCTTTTTTCATGGGCGACTCCTTTGCGAGAGAAAAGTACCGTGTGAAAGGAAGCAAGAATTGTGCCAAGGAACCGGATGACGGCAACCGGCCGCTCTTCACTTAAAAAGGATTTTCCGTTTTGTAAAGCATTCCGGCCGGGCGGTTGAAGCCGATGTCTTCGACTTCGAGCATCCGCATCGCGGCGTACAGCGTCTTGGCGACCGGGGCGAAGGCCACGACCGTGTGATGGGGGAACCGCTTTTCGATCAGGACGTGGCGGTAAAACCGGCCCATTTCCTTGACCGCGATCACGCCGATCCCGCCGAACGATTGCGGGTCGATGTCGAGAACCTCGCCTTCGGCCATGTAGGAGCGAAGGATCGAATCGGCCGTCGACTGGAGACGGAAGATCGTGACGTCGCCGACCTTGATCCGTCCTTCGAGCGTGCCGCGGGTGATGTTCGGTTCCTTCCCGGGCTCCTGCAGGCGGTGCATGATCAATTGATACTTGAGCCCGCCCTGGATCAGGCATGTGGACGAGGTGTTCCCGCAATGGAAGCCCATGAACAGGTCGTTGGCTTTGTAGCCGGCCACGGCCGCCTTGTTCTTTTTGTACATGTCATAGGGGACGGTGTTGTTGATGTCGAGCAAGGCGGCCGGAAGCTCGGTCGCGCAGGTGGCGATGTACTCGCTCAACGCGCCATAGATGTCCACTTCGCAGGATACCGGGATGCCCCGGGTCGCCAGGCGCGAGTTGACGTAGCAGGGGACGAATCCAAAATAGGTTTCGTATGCCGGCCAGCACTTGTTGGCGAAAATGCCGTAGTCCGAGGCGCCGAGGTTTTGCTCCATAAATTTCGTGAGGGCGACTTCGTACTGGGCCAGTTTTTCAAGAAGGTCGGGATATGTGTTGCCCGCGCCGAGTTCCTTGGCCATGTCGCGGGACACGGCCTTGATCTCCGGCGCGCCCTTGGCCTTAAGGAACAGGTCGTACAGGTCGAGCTCGGAGTTTTCCATGATCTCGACCCCGATATCGTACAGCGACTTGATCGGGGCGTTGCAGGCCAGGAAATCAAACGGGCGCGGGCCGAAGGAGAAAATCTTGAGCCGCCGGAGCCCGAGCATGATCCGGGCGACGGGGACGAATCCCTTGATCATCCCGGCGACTTCGTCGGGTGTGCCGACCGGATATTCGGGAATGTAAGCGCGAATCTTGCGAAGCCCCTGGTTGTAGGACGAGTTGAGCATTCCGCAGTAGGCGTCGCCCCGGCCGTTGATCAGGTCCTTGCCGGTCTCCTCGGCCGCGGCGGCGAACATCACCGGCCCCTGGAACCGCTGGGCCAGGATGGTCGTCGGCCCTTCCGGGCCGAAGTTGCCGAGGTAGAGGACCAGACTGTTCACGCCGGCCGCCTGGAGCTCGTCCAGGACTTTCAGAGCGTCTTTTTCGTTTTCGATGATCGTCGGAATTTCCTTGACCGGCAGGCCGAGTTTCCGACATTCGGCCATAAGGAGGCCGCGGCGTTTGCGGGAGAGCTCGATCGGAAAGCAATCCCGGCTGACGGCAACGAGACCAATCTTGACGACGGGGATGTTCTTCATGGTTTTTCCTTTCGTTGCCCGTAATAGGCGTCCGGGCCGTGTTTGCGTTGATGATGTTTTTCCCGAATGTACGACGGCAGCCGCCGGACGGCTGGGTTGATTTGTTTCGTTTGAAGGGCCATGTGGGCTATGTATTCCAGGATCAGGGCGTTGCGGACGGCCGATATCGGGGACAGGCCCATGGTGAAGGGCCCGTGCCCGGCGACGAGGACGGCCGGCATTTCGAGCGGAGAAGTCTTCAACTCCGCGTACCGCTCGATGATGACCGTGCCGGTGTTTTTTTCGTATTCGCCCTCGACCTCTTTTTTCGTGAGGAAGCGGGTGACGGGGACGGGTCCGTTGAAATGATCGGCGTGGGTCGTCCCGTAACAGGGGATCTCGGCCGCGGCCTGGGCGAAGGCCGTCGCCGCCGGGCTGTGGGCGTGAGAGATGCCGCGAAGTTCGGGGAAGGCCTTATACAGAGCCAGATGCGTCGGCGTGTCAGAGGAGGGCCGGAGCTTTCCCTCGACCACCTTGCCGGAAAGGTCCACCAGCACGATGTCCCGGGCCTTGAGGGCGTCGTAGGAAACGCCGCTTGGCTTTATGGCCACGAGGCCGGAGGCCCGGTCGTATCCACTGACGTTTCCGAACGTCAGGACCACCAGCCCTTTCAGGACGAGTTCGACGTTGGCCTGCCAGACGCTGCCTTTCAATTCCTCAAGCATGAGACTTCCTCCGGTATGTTTTAGGATAGCTGCCGGTCCCTGAGAGCCAGCAGGTCCTTCATAACAGAAAAAAGCGAACCGGTCCATTCGGCCGTGCCGAAGGCGTCGTGAAGTTTCCGGTAGAGCGGATAGAGTTCCTCGTACACGCGGTGGTTGGCGGCGTCGGGTTTGAAGGTTTTAGCCTTGAGGCCGCACATCGCCGCCTGAGCCGAGGCGAAATCGGGATGCCCGCCGGCCGCCACGGCCCCGGCGATCGCCGATCCCAGGGCGCAGGTTTGGGCCGAACGGGCGATCTTCATCTCCAGTCCGGTGACGTCGGCATAGATTTGCATGACCAGCGGGTTCTTTTCGGCGATCCCGCCGCAGTTGATCACCTCGTCGATTCGGACGCCGTATTCCTGGAAACGCTTGATGATCGTCAGCGCGCCGAAGGCCGTCGCTTCGATGAGGGCGCGGTAGATCTCCTCAGGTTTGGTGTGGAGGGTCTGCCCCAGGAGGAGACCGGTCAACCGCTGGTCGATGAGGATCGTCCTGTTTCCGTTGTTCCAATCCAGGGCCAGGAGCCCCGAGGCGCCCGGTTTGATCCGGGCCGCCTTTTTCGTCAATTCCGCGTGTGATCCGTTTTTCGGGCCGCCGGGTTGAATCTCGTTGACGAACCAGTTGAAGATGTCGCCCACGGCCGACTGCCCCGCCTCCAGGCCGAAGAAACCGGACATGACCGAGCCGTCGACGATGCCGCATAATCCCGGAATATCGGCCAACGGGCTCTGGTTCGGCCAGACGCAGATGTCGCAGGTGCTCGTGCCGATGATCTTGACGAACTTGCCGGGGAAAACGCCCGAACCGACCGCGCCGAGGTGGGCGTCGAACGCGCCGACGGCCACCGGAATGCCTTCGGGAAGTCCGAGGCGGGCGGCCCATTCCTCAGACAAGCCTCCGGCGGAGACGTCGGATGTGCATGTTTCGTTGAAAAGCCGGTCGCGGAGACCGCCCAGCTTCGGGTCGAGCTTGGCGAGGAAATTCTCGGCCGGAAGGCCGCCCCAGGCCGCGTTGAACATGGCCTTGTGCCCGGCGGCGCAGCGGCCCCGTTTGATCCGGCCAGGCCGGGTTTCGCCGACGAGGACGGCCGGGATCCAGTCACAACATTCGACCCAGCTTGCGGCCGCGTCGAAAACCTTGGGATCGACCCGGAGACAATGAAGGATCTTGCTGAAGAACCACTCGGATGAATACGTGCCGCCGCACTTGGCCAGGTATTCGGGATGCTCGGCCGCCGCCAGGGCGGTGATTTCGGCCGCCTCGGCAAACCCGGTGTGGTCCTTCCAGAGCCAGGCCAAAGCGTTCGGGTTTCGCCGGAATTCCTTCCGGCGGCAAAGCGGCTCGCCCGAGGCGTCGACGGGGAGCGGGGTCGAGCCGGTCGTGTCCACGCCGATGCCGACGACCTGGGAAGGGGAAAACGTTTTGTCCGCCCGCCGGGCCCGGGCCAGGGTTTTGCGGACGGCGGTTTCGGCCCCGAGAAGATAATCGTCCGGATTCTGGCGGGCAAGGTCGAGATTTTTCGGGTCGAGGATGATGCCGTCACGGCCCGAGGGATAGGCGAAGACGGCCGTGGCGATTTCCCGCCCGTTGGCAATGTCGACGAGCAGGGCGCGGACCGTGTTGGTCCCATAATCAAGACCGAGGCAGTATTTCGATTTTTTGGGCATGTTAGGAGGGGCCTTCCTTCCCGGTTTCGAGCGAAGCGGTGAAGTTGAGTCGCCTGACCTCGGCGCGTTTGTTCCGTCCGGAATGAAAATTCATCGGAGAAATAACGGTTCTATTAAAGGGGAAAAGGGGGCAAATGTCAAGCGTTAACGTACACGCATCGAAAATGTTTCCAGGAAATCCTCGTGCGGAGGGTTAAGTCCGGGAAAAACATGCCTCGTTGCCGTGCCGGAAAATCGCGCGATTGATTTTTTAAATTAAAGATATAAGATATTTCAGACTGATCAATGAATATAAAGGAACGCTTTTCCGGCCGTCTTCTTCGAATTCAACCGACGAAACTCGGTGATACTATTGTTCCCTTCCCGCGTCCGGATTTATTCTTATTTTCGCTTGTTGAGGAGGAATCATGTCCTTACGCGCCAAGCATATCCTGATCGCCTCGGCCGTCATCGTCCTGTTCGCCTCCGTTTTTGCCGCGGCCCAGACCGCGTTTGATGAAGGCCTTCTTAAAAACCTCACATACCGCAACCTCGGCCCGTTCCGGGCCGGCTCGTGGGTGACGTGTTTCGCGGTCCCGACGGTTCCGGCCCGCGAGCATCTCTACACGCTCTACGTCGGCACGCGGAACGGCGGTGTCTGGAAAACCATCAACGCGGGGACGACCTTCGAGCCGGTGTTCGACGCCCAGCCGAAACTCTCGATCGGTGACGTGGCCGTCGCCCCGACCGATGCGAACATCGTCTGGGTCGGCACGGGCGAGGCGGCCAACGCCCGGTCCTCGAATTCCGGCGACGGTGTTTACAACTCCACGGACGCCGGTAAGACGTGGACGAACATGGGCCTGGCCGATTCTCATCATATCGCCCGGGTGGTCATCCACCCGAAAAATCCGGACATCGTCTATGTCGCGTCCATGGGCCATCTGTTCACGACCAACGCCGAGCGCGGTGTTTTCAAAACGACGGACGGCGGAAAGTCGTGGGCCAAGGTTCTTTATATCGACGAACGGATCGGTGTCGTCGACCTGGCGATCGTCGAGGCGGAGTCGGACGTTCTTTATGCGGCCACCTACGAAAAAGTCCGCCTGCCCTGGCATTACGAACTCGGGGGGCCGGAAAGCGGGATTTATAAAACGACGGACGGCGGGAAAAACTGGACTCGTCTGGGCGGGGGACTTCCGACCGGCCGGATCGGCCGGATCGGGCTCGACGTTTATCAAAAGAATTCGAACATCCTTTGCGCCGTCGTCGAAAACGGCAACAGGCGGGAGCCGACGGCCCAGGAAGCGGAAATGGACAAGCGCCGCGGCGGAACCCCGCCGGCCCGGACCGCCGGCAACGAAGTGTTCCGGAGCGACGACGCCGGGATAACTTGGCGCAAGATCAACTCCGGTTTCGAATCGGCCCTGAACAAGTCGCCCTACGCCTTCAACCAGCTGCGCCTCGACCCGAACGACCCCGACACCGTCTACATCACCGGGCAATCGCTGGCTTCGACAAACGACGGCGGCAAAACCTGGAAGGGCCTGGACTGGCCGTCCAATGGGGTGATGCAGAAGGCGTTCGGCGATTGGCGGTGCCTGTGGATCGATCCCCTTGATTCCAACCGCCTGATCCTCGGCAGCGACGGCGGGGTGAACATTTCCTACGACCGGGGATTGACATGTCACCACGCTTACAACATCCCCTTGACCGAGTTCTACGCCGTCGGAGTGGACATGGAGGATCCGTACAACATCTACGGCGGCCTTCAGGATCATGACTCCTGGAAGGGCCCCTCCAACGGTTGGGCGGGAGAAATCAGCCTGGCCGATTGGGTGACGGTCGGCGGCGGCGACGGCATGTACAATTGCGTCGATCCGACCGATTCGCGCTGGATCTTCAACAACCGGGAAATGGGGACGATGTGGCGATTCGACCAGAAAAACGGGATCCAGACACTCATCACACCGCGCCGGCCGGCCGACGCGCCGCGACTCCGCTTTAACTGGACGGCGCCCATCGCCCTCTCGCCCCACAACCCGGCCGTGGTCTACACCGGGGCGCAGGTCGTGTTCCGTTCCGACTACCGCGGCGATCATTGGAAGGAAATCAGCCCCGACCTGACGACCAATGAGGACGCCAAACAGCACGGCGAGGGCTTCATCACCTTCTGCACGATCACCACCCTGGCCGAGTCTCCGGTGACGCCGGGCGTCATCTGGACGGGGAGCGACGACGGAAAAGTCCAGGTGACCAAAGACGGCGGAGCGGCGTGGCTCGACCGGACGTCCGTGCTGGCCTCCGCCGGCGCCCCGGCGAATTATTGGGTGAGCCGGGTCTTTCCTTCGCCCCATGACGCCGGGACCTGTTTCGTCTCAAAGACGGGATTACGGCTGGACGAGTTCAACCCCGTCTTGTACCGGACGACGGATTACGGCGAAACATGGACGTCGATTTCCGGGAATCTCCCGTCCGGAAAATCGGTCAACGTCGTCGTCCAGGACCGGAAAAATCCGGACCTTTTGTTCGTCGGGACCGAGCAGGGGGTCTACGTGACCATCGACGGCGGCGCGACCTGGGTTCCGTTCAAAAACAACATGCCGTGGGTGAAGGTCACCGACCTTGTCATTCATCCCAGGGAGAACGACCTCGTCGTCGCGAGCTACGGCCGCGGCGCCTGGATCGCCGACATCGCCCCGCTTCAGGAAATGAAAAAGAGCGTCCTGGACGAGGACGTTCACCTGTTCGACATCGAACCCCGGACCCAACGGATCTATACGGTGACCGGCAATTACCAGTTGCTGGGCGACAGTCACTTGCTTTCCCCCAACGAGCCGAACGAAGTGATCCTCCATTATTATCTCAAGGCGAAGGCGGTCGGGCCGGTGAAGATCACGGTCAGCGGGCCCGATGGAAAAATCGTGACCGAACTCTCGAGCTCGGGGGAGGCCGGAATGAATGCGGCCTCCTGGGATATGCGTGTCCGGAAGCCCGGGCAACCAATGTCCTGGGGCTGGGATATGGGAATGAGCGGGATGGTCGAACCCGGCGAATACCTGGTCAAGCTTGAGGCCGGCGGCCGGACGTTGACCAAGAAAGCGGTCATCCGTTACCGGCAGGGCTGGACCTTCGGCGCCGTTCCGACGATCATCAAATGAGACATCCGGGGACGCGTCCCCGGTCGAGCGCGCCGCGGGCCGGGGAGACGGCCGTTGGCGGCCTCATGTCCGTCGCGGCGTCACCCTCGTTCGTTTGGATTGTCCGACGGCGAAGACGACCGCCAGAAGAGCCGCGATGACCACGATGACCAGCCCCGGCGTTATCCGCTTGAATTGAACGATCAGCGGCGCGCTCAAGACTGAAACGAGATTGATGACCTTGATCATCGGATTGAGGGCCGGCCCGGCCGTGTCTTTCAACGGATCGCCGACGGTGTCTCCGACGACGGCCGCCTTGTGCCCGGCCGATCCGCGCCCGCCGTAATTCCCGTCCTCGATCAATTTCTTGGCGTTGTCCCAGGCGCCGCCGGCGTTGGCCATGAAAACCGCCAGCAGCTGGCCGGACAGGATGACGCCGGCCAGAAATCCGCCGAGGGCCTCGGCCCGGAGCGTCAGCCCGACGATGATCGGGGTGAGGACGGAGATGACGGCCAGGCCCGTCAGTTCTTTTTGAGCCGCGACGGTGCAGATCCCGACGGCCTGTCGATAATCCGGTTTCACTTTGCCTTCCATCAAACCGGGGATTTTGAATTGGCGTCGGACTTCCAGGACGATGAGCGACGCCGCCCGCGACACGGCGTTGATGGCCAGAGAGGAGAAGAGCCAGGGAATCGCCCCGCCGATGAGCATCCCGATGAGAACGATGGGTTCCGAAATGCGGATGCCCGTCGTCAACATCCGGGCGCCCTCGGGGACACCCAGTTGGGCCTGGACCTTGGAGACGTCGGTCAGATAGGAACCGAAGAGCGAAACCGCCGCGATCACGGCCGATCCGATGGCCACGCCTTTGGTGATCGCCTTGGTCGTGTTGCCCACGGCGTCGAGGTCGGCCATCCGTTCCCGGGCCTCCTCCTCGAGGCCGGCCATTTCGCCGATGCCGTTGGCGTTGTCCGCGATCGGACCGAAGGAATCCATGGCGACGTTGTTTCCGGTCAGAGTCAGCATCCCGATTCCGGTCATCGCCACGCCGTACAGGACGAAGGCGATCGGCTGGCCCCAATAGATGAGAACGGAGGAGAGGACCGTCCCGGCGATGACGAGCAGGGTCCAGACGGCCGATTCCATGCCGACCGCCAGGCCGGAGAGAATGAGCGTCGCCGCTCCCGTCCGCGAAGAACGGGCGATTTGTTTCACGGGTTTGTATTTCGTGTGGGTGAAATATTTGGTCAACTCGTCGATCGCGACGGCCAGGCCGATTCCGACGGCAACGGATAGAAAGGCGCGCCATTCGTGCATGTAGAAACCGGCCAGAAGGGCGAACGCGGCCAGGCAGATGGACGCCGAGCTGTAAAATCCCTTGTTGATGGCCTTCATCGCATCGTTCGGGCCGCCTTTTTTGCCCTTGACGAGATAGGTCCCGATGATCGAGGAGAAAACGCCGATCCCCCGGACGAGGAGGGGGAATATGATCCATTTGACCTGGCCGGTGATGGCCACCAGCGACAGGCTCAGAATCAGGCCCGAAACGATCGTGACTTCGTAGCTTTCGAAAATGTCGGCCGCCATGCCCGCGCAGTCGCCGACGTTGTCCCCGACGAGGTCGGCGATGACGGCGGCGTTCCTGGGGTCGTCTTCGGGAATCCCGGCCTCGACTTTGCCGACGAGATCAGCGCCGACGTCGGCCGCTTTGGTGAAAATTCCGCCGCCGACGCGCATGAACAGGGCCAGCAGCGTCCCCCCGAACCCGAATCCGAGAAGGGCGTCGGGAGCGGCTTTCTGGAAGATCATGAAAATGACCGTGCCGCCGAGGAGGCCCAACCCGTCCGTCAGCATGCCGGTGATCGTGCCCGCCCGGTAGGCGATCCGCATCGCCTTGTCATAGCTGAAGCGGGAGGCCGCGGCGACGCGGACGTTGGCCTGGACGGCCATCCGCATTCCGAATTGCCCGACGAGCAGGGAGAACATCGCCCCGAGGATGAAGGCGGCCGCCCGCCCGAGCCCGATGATGATTTTGACCCGGTCGGGGGACAGGCCGGGGAATCGTTCCACCGCTTCCGCCGAGGGCGGGACGACGGCCACGCTGAAAAACAAGGCGACCGTCAGCAAGGCGATCAAGGGGAGGATCGTTTTCAACTGCCGAGTCAGGTACTCGCCGGCGCCCTGCTTGATCGCTTCCCAAACCTCGATCATCCGGGGCGTGCCTTTGTCTTCGCGGAGAACGCTCCGGCGGAGAAACAGGGCGTAGGCCAGCCCGGTGAGCGCGATTCCGAGGACAACCCAAAGAGCAATTGTTTCAAAAACCGTCGTTTGCATCATAAAGATGTCCTTTTGTTCGATTCATCCGTCCAGGCGATCCCAGGATCGCGGGATGGTTTTCGGGAACGACCACCGGGAAATTCCGTCCCGGTCGCCGACATAGAGTCCACCGGGAACGTCGCCGCAATAACCGGCCCAATCCCGGAACGGGACATCGTTGAGGCATTCTCCGAAAACGATGCTCTTGGTTTTTTTGGCGGGATCCGCCGCCAGTTCCTTCCGGGCGTCGCTGAAGCGGCTGGCGGCCGCGATCTCGGGTTGTTCCGCGCGCAGCTCGGCGAACATCAGCCGGCGGAAGATTTTGCCCGGCCGATGGGTCGCGTACCAGCCATATTCTTCCGGCGTGAGATTCGTCAATAAAAGAAATTGAATCGGGGCGAGAATCATCAGGAGACGGGGCGTCCGGTTCGCCGGGGCCGGACGATCGATGGATCGGGCGACCTGATCGGCCGTCATTTCCTCATGACAGGCGTGTTTGAGGTAATCAATCAGGCGTTCCGGCGGCGCCATCGACAGGATCGCCCCGCCTGTTTTGACCAGATAGACGCCGTGATAGGCGCTGAGCGGGGTGACGTTGAATCCGTCATTCGACAAGGCCGTTTTCGTCCTTTTTCCCGAGCGGACGGAGGCGAGGGCGATCAACGCGTCGCCATTGGAATCCCGCCATCCGCCCTCCTCGTAAAAACGAAACGCCGGGCGGTCGCCGTCGAGCGCGAGATCGACCATGATGGTTTTTCCCCGGAAGTGTTTCCCGGAACCGGGGCTCCGATGCTTCGCGTATCCCTCGATCCCGAGACTCGTCGCCGTAACGCTGCCGTTGGGGATGTTGAGAACAAGATTGATTTCCTGGCCCATGACGCCCTCCATTTCCTTTTCCGAGGCCGGGGATGAAAATTTCTTTCGGGTAAAACGGAGAATATCTTCCGCTCCGCCGAATGTCAAGAAAGGGGGAGGGCTATTTGGTTATGAGGATCGCGATGAGGGCGGCAATAATCGCGATGATCAGCACGGCGTACGCGGCCCGACGTTTCTTTTTAAAAAACTGTTCGGCGGCGTCCTCGTCCAGGTAAAAGCGGTCATCTCCCACGCCGACGAGGACCTTTTTCCGGATCAGGCATTTTGCGATTTTCCGGTTTTTAACGCCGAGTGATTCCAGGGTTGTTGCCTGCCGCGGGTCGGTCGCGCATTGATCCCGGAACTTGCGGATGATCTTTTTTTGAATCATATGAATGATGATCGCTTCTTCTCCGGCCATGGAATTCTCCTCTCCTGGATAATATCATATACGTAAATCCCGATTTGCGGTTATCGAAGGGAGCGGCGGGGAGGGTAAGGGGAGAACCCAGGAAAGGAACTGCCCCGTATAAATCAAAGTGAGCCCTGCCTTAGATAAGTCATCGAGTAAGGCTTCATTGCCCTAACTCCCAAGGGTCGTGTAGGACCTAGAGGAAATCCGAAAAAGGCAATGCCTCACCTATATCATAATATGCCCGTCCTAAGATAAGTCATCGCCATAGGCTTCCTAGGATGAGAGGCAGCGACAGTTCCTCGCCATCGACCTTGGAGATGCGGGACGGGTGCGTTGCCCTCGCACTAAGAAGTGGGGAGGACGGCAAGGCCAGGAGAGAAACCCCAAAAATGGTTTCTCTCCAAGGGAGTCAGGGTTCCCCCTCAATATTGTCCTATGTTCGGACAAATCGGGCCTTCCAGGAAATCGCCTCGTTGCCCTTGGCCGCCAGGGTGACCCGGGCGAGGCGGCCGTCGCGGTCGATTTTTTCGACGTTCGCCCCCGCCGCCTCGACTTTGTCGAGCAAATATCCATCCGGTTCCGTAAGATAAAGAATGTAGGGATCGCCGGGAATCGCCCGGCTTTTCCCCGAAAGAATCCCGCCGTCCCAATGGACGGTTTCGAGGTCCGGCCCGCCGCCCGTCACGTGCCGGTTGGTGGCGATGACCTGGGGATAGGCTGTTCTCTCCCGGATCACGAACGCCTGCGACCGGAAACGGGGATCGAGGGGGCCGGGAGCGAATGCGCCGCTGAAGCTCCCCAGGAGCTTCTTCGACCAGAATTCAAAAATGTAATACTCCTTGGCCGGGTCCAGACCGAGGTCGTCCAGCCGGATTTCGGAGAAATCTCCGCCCGTCCGTCCGAGCGCCAACCAGTTTTCAAACGGCCGGTCGATCTCCAGGGAATAGAGAAAACAGGAGGGCGTATAGCCGGCGTCGAACGGCCGCGGCCCGCCGCCGCTGACTTCGGTGTCCGTCTTGGCGATGAGCGCGGAGCGGGAAGGATCGACGTCGTAGATCTGCCCCGGCCGGGTGAAGAGAACCGGGGCTGTCCGCCTGGCCGGCTCGACGGCCTCCGTCCGGTAGGTCGCGGGCTTGTCCGTCAACATCATCAGCGAGCCGGTGAGGGTCGTGACCAGTGTCGAGCGGTAACCGTCGGCGTCGAGTTCGATATGGTCCGGGTCGTTTCTCCAGACGACGTTGTTGAAGGAATTGAACTGAGCCAGCCCGGCGTAGGCGAACCCGTCGTCTCCGATCCGGCAGGCATCGACCAGGCCGGCGAGCTCGGGCCGGATGCCCCAGCAGGCCAGGAGAAACCGGCCCCGGCCGATCATGTCCCGGACCGCCTGGACATAGCGCCGGAGCGCCGCGGCGGGCTCGACCCCCTTTTTATCGAAATAATCGCGGTTGGCGTTGTATCCTTCGTAGCGGAGATGCCGGAGGGCGTCAAGCTTGAAATACTGCCAGCCCTGTCCGACGAGGCCGCGATAAAGAGCCTTGACCATCCGCTCGAGAGCAACGGGATTGGAAGCGTCAAGGACCCAACCGATCCAGTTGCCCCTGACGGGCACGCCTTTTCCGTCGCGGACGAACCATTCGGGATGTTCCTTGACCGGAGGAGAATCCAAAACCGAAGCCGCCGTCCAGATGCCGGGCTTGAGACCGCGCTTTCTGATCGTTTCGACGAGAAAGGGAAGGCCCTTGGGGAATTTGACGTTGGGGTTGAGCCATTTTTCCGGAGCCCCCTGGATTTGCTGGTAGCCGTCGTCGATCTGGAAATAATCATACCCGAACGATTTCAAAGCTTCGGCGAACGCCGCGGCCGTCTCTACGACGTCCTCCTCGGTGATCCGGTCAAAGAAGGCGAACCACGAGGTCCATCCGGCCACGGAATCTTTCCAGGGCTCATAGGTCCAGGGTTCGAAATATTCCAGGCCGCGATGCTTGTTGTAATAGCGCGGCCGGAAGCGCAGGGTGATTTCGCCGCCCTCGGCGGCGAGGTCGAACGCTTGCCGCCCCGCTTCGAGACCGGCCGGCCGGATCGTCACCGCGGCGTTCGAGTCCGCCGAGACGACCCAATCGCCGCGGCGGTCGTAAACGGCCCGGTTGAGGAGGCTGCGGCTGAGGCCGGAAACGTGGCGGACGATCAAAGGCCCGGCCCCTCTCCGGTCGCGACGGTCGACCTCGCAGGGAAAAGCCTCCTCGCTGCCGCGGATCCGCCCGGTCAGGACGATCGGTGAGCCGGGTTCGGCGCCGAAGAGGTAAACGACCTGCTCGATTTTATCGCCGGTTCGAAGGACCTGCGTCCGGACCTCAAACGTCGAGGACTTGTTTTCGACCGTTCCCTCGAATATCGTCTCCCCGGCATAGATGAGGCTTAAGGAGTTTCCGTTGATTCCGACCCGGCCGGGTGAATTCGGCGGGGCGCCGGCGGCCACGGCGAAAAGCGGGGCTTGCGTCAACACGATGATTAAACCAAGGGCGGGCGCAAAGCCGTGCGGACGGTACGGGATTGCCTTTCTCATGCGGAGCCTCCGTTTCTCCCGCTATCATAGCAAAAATCCGTCCCCTTCCAAGGCACCTTGAAATATTCTTCTTTCTATATCATAGTACTTTCCCGATGTTTTGCGCCCTCCGCTCCATTTTTTTAAACCGGGAGGATTCCCTCATGAAACCATTCGTCAGGTGCGCCGCGCTGCTCGTAATTTTTTTCGGCTTGGTTGCGTGTACGAAAACGCAAAGTCCGGACTACCCGATCAAGGACGTCCCGATGACGGCCGTCAAGTTCACGGACGGGTTCTGGGCCGAACGCCAGAAAACCGACGTCGCCGTCACCATCCGCCACGAGATGAAGGAAAGCGAGCAGACCAACCGGCTCAAGAACTTCGAGCTGGCCGCGGCCGCGCTTCAAGGGACAAAAGGCGGCAAATTCATGACGGTTTATCCCTTCGACGACTCCGACGTTTATAAGGTCGTCGAGGCCGCCTCGTACGTCTTGATGCTTCAGCCGGACCCCGCGCTGGTCAAGGACCTCGACGTTTGGATCGCCAAGATCGCCGCCGCCCAGGAACCCGACGGGTATCTCTACACCGCCCGGACGATCAACCCGGCCGCCCCGCCCGAGATGTCGGGGCCCGAGCGCTGGGTCAACCTGTATATGAGCCACGAACTCTACGACGCCGGCCACATGTACGAAGCGGCCGCGGCCCATTTCCAGGCAACCGGACAACGCAATTTCCTCGACGTCGCCCTGAAAAACGCCGACTTCATCGTCCGGACGTTCGGTCCGGGTAAAAAACAGCTCAAGCGCGTCCCCGGCCATGAGGAAATCGAGATCGGCCTCGTGAAGTTGTACCGGTTGACACGGAAGAAAAAATACCTCGACTTGGCCAAATTCTTTATCGATCAACGAGGCAACGCGGCCGGCCATGAATTGTACGGGGAATATTCCCAGGATCAAAAACCGGTCCTCGAGCAGGACGAGGCCGTCGGCCACGCCGTCCGGGCGGCCTACCTCTATTCGGGCATGGCCGACGTCGCCGCTCTTTCCGGCGATCTCCGTTACTTAGCCGCGCTGGACAAGATCTGGGAGGACGTCGTTTCGAAAAAACTCTATTTGACGGGAGGGATCGGCTCAGCCGGCGGGATCGAGGGCTTCGGCCCGGCCTATGAATTGGGGAACGAAACCGGCTATGCCGAAACCTGCGCGACGATCGCCTACGCCCTCTGGAATTACCGGATGTTCCGTCATCACGGCGACGCGAAATACATGGACCTTTTCGAGCGGGCCGCCCTGAACGCCTTCCTTTCGGGCGCCGGAATGAGCGGTGATCTCTTCTTCTATCCCAATCCGCTGGCCTCCCGCGGCGACACGCAACGGACGCCCTGGTTCACCTGCGCCTGCTGTCCGCCCAACGTCGCCCGGTTCATCGCCGAAATGGGCGGATTTGCCTACGCCGTCTCGGGCGATCGCGTGTACGTCAATTTGTTCGCCCAGGGTATGGCCGACATCGAAACGAAAAACGGAAAAGTCGGGCTGATCCAAACGACTCGGTATCCCTGGTCGGGCGACGATAAAATCGATTTTGCGCCCAAAAAGGCCGCGGTCCTGACCCTGATGATCCGGATTCCTGGTTGGGCCCAGGGCCGTCCGCTCCCGAGCGACCTCTACGTTTACGAAGGGGAGGCCGCCGAACAGCCGGTGATCAAGGTCAACGGCGAGGCCGTCTCTTATCAAATCGAAAAAGGCTATGCCCTGATCGGCCGGAACTGGAACAAGGGTGACGTCGTCGAAATTTCCCTCTCGATGCCCATCCGCCTCGTTCGGGCGAATTCGAACGTCGCGGCGGACGCCGGCCGGATCGCGGTCGAACGCGGCCCGCTCGTCTACGCGGCCGAGTTCGCCGACAACGGCGGGACCGTCTCTAATCTTCTTTTTAACCCCGCCGCGCCGATGGCCGCCGAATACAAGGCCGATTTGTTGAACGGCGTGACGGTCGTCACCGGCGAAGCGACGGCCTACCGGATGAAATCCGGCCGGGAAATCGCCGAGAAGAAAAACCTGACGCTCATCCCGTACTACGCCTGGGCCCACCGCGGCCCCGGCGACATGGCCGTCTGGCTCGCAGCGGAAAAAGCGAAGGTCCGGGCGACTCCCGAGCCGACCTTGGCTTCAATGTCGCGGATTTCCGCCTCCGAAGGGGCCAGGGGACTGCCCGGCGGCAACAACCTCTTTGAACCCGCAACCTCGGCCGATGAATCCGGCGGGTTTGTCCACTGGTGGCCGAAAAAGGGGACGGTCGAGTGGATCCGGTTTGACTTTCCGAAACCCTCGATCATCTCGGAAACTTCCGTCTATTGGTTCGACGATACCGGGACGGGGGAGTGCCGGATCCCCGTTTCCTGGAAGGCCTTTTATCAATCCGGCGATCAATGGGTCGAGGTGAAGGCCGCGGGAGCGTACGGCGTCGGGAAGGACACATACAACACGGTCCGTTTCGCGCCGGTGAAGACCGCGGCTTTGAAGCTCGAGATTCAGCTGCCGGAGAATTTTTCCTCGGGAATCCAAGAGTGGAAAGTGAAGTGAAGAGGGAATTGATGAAAAAATCAGGCATCCGAATTGCCGTTATAGGAATTCTGTTTGCGGTATTTATCGTCCCCGCTCCGGCCCAAAAACCCGCTGCCGGGACCGCCAACGTTCTGGTTAACGCTTCGTTTGAGGACGTCGAAAACGGATTGCCCAAGGGCTGGCGGCCGATCGACTGGGAAGAAAAAGGGCAGCTGACCGCGGATGATACCGTCTTTCATACAGGCGGGCGAAGCGTCCGGATTTCCTCCACGGCCGGGTCCGACGCCTATTTCCAGGCCGAAGTGCCGGTCCGGCCGTTTGCCAAGTACCGCTTGAGCGGATGGATCAAGACCCGGGACCTCGTCCCCGGGAAAAGCCTCGGCGCGCTCTTCAACCTGGACGGGCTCGACGTCCTCACTCCGGCGATCAGCGGAACCAGGGATTGGACGCGTCTCGAAATCGTTTTTAACACCGGAGCCAACGACGGCGTTTTGGTCAACTGTCTTTTCGGCGGTTGGGGCCGGGCGACCGGAACGGCCTGGTTCGACGACCTGTCGCTCGAATTGCTTTCGGCCCGGACGATGAAACCTCAGGCGACCATCGAAACGGCGGCGACGTCCGCCCCGATTTCCAAATACATTTACGGTCAGTTTATCGAACATCTCGGCCGCGGCATTTACCAGGGCATCTGGGCCGAGATGCTCGAGGACCGGAAATTCTATTACCCCGTGGGCGACCCCGAATCGCCGTGGAAAGCCGTCGGCGATCCGCGCAACGTCCGGATGAACCCGATCCTTCCATACGTCGGCGTTCATGCGCCCGAAATCCGGTTGACCGGCGACGGGATCCCGGGCGGCCTCGTCCAGGAAAACCTGGCGGTCATCGCCGGAAAAAACTATACCGGCCGGATCGTCGCCGCGGCCGATCCCGGCGTGCTTCCCCTCCGCGTCACCCTGGTCTGGGGCTCCGCCCCCTGCGATCGCCAAACGGTCATCATTGAATCGCTCGGTTCCGACTATCGGACCGTTCCCCTGGCCTTCAGGGCCGGCGCTTCCAGCGAAAACGCCCGGCTCGAGATCACGAGCGGCGGCCTCGAATCGTTCCGGGTCGGGACAATCTCGCTCATGCCCGCCGACAACGTCGACGGGTTCCGGCCCGAGGTGCTGGCGGTCCTCAAGGAATTGAACGCGCCTGTTTATCGCTGGCCGGGCGGAAATTTCGTCAGCGGCTATGATTGGAAGGACGGTCTGGGTGACCGGGACAAACGGCCGCCGCGGAAGAACCCGGCTTGGTCGGGCGTGGAGCACATGGATGTCGGCATCCACGAGTTCATGCGCTTCTGCGAGATTCTCGGAACGGAGCCCTATATCGCCGTGAACTCCGGGCAGGGGAGCGAGATCCAGGCGGCCGACGAGGTGGAATACCTCAACGGCGCGGAGACGACGCCGATGGGCAAACTCCGTGCCCAAAACGGCCACCCCGCCCCGTGGAAGGTCGTCTATTGGTCGATCGGCAACGAAATGTACGGAGACTGGCAGCTCGGCCACATGCCGCTCGGCGATTACGTCAAGAAGCACATTCGGTTCGCCCGGGCGATGCGAGAAAAGGACGCCTCGATCAAATTGATCGCCGTCGGTTCCGTCGGAAAATGGAGCGAGGGGATGCTGGCCGGCGCGGCCGACTTCATGGATTACATGAGCGAGCATTTCTATGTTCAGACGCAACCGGGGCTGATGAGCCACATCAGCCTTGCGCCGGCCGAGGTCAAACGGATCGCCGACGCCCACCGCAAATATCAGAAGACGATCCCCGCCCTCAAGGGGAAGTTCGTCCCCATCGTCCAGGACGAATGGAATTACTGGTACGGGCCGCACGTCTACGGCG
>JAPKZG010000067.1 GCA_026393895.1 Candidatus Aminicenantota bacterium | reverse complement strand
CGCTTCGAGGGGAGGAACCTCTCCTTCATACCAGAAAGAGACCTTCAATCCCTCGGCGTTCTGGACGATGTTGTAGGCGGGGACATTCGAGCTGAGGTCGAAGACGATCCGGGTCGTCTCCGGCGTGTACTGACCCGTGCGGATGTCGAGAACTCCAATATCGTTGATTTGCGTATAGGGCAGAACCTGGATTTGAGCCATTGGAGTCAGATCCACGACCAGGCGGGGCGGAGCGGGAAGGAAGGACGCCTCGACGGCGTACGTCCCTTCGATCTTGAATTGGACGCTGAGGCGGTTGCCTTCTTTTTGGAGGGCGATTTCCTTCAGGGCGGCCGTGGTCTGGCTCATCAAACCCGAGGCGGCCGCACATATCATCAGAACAAGGGAAAGGATTCGGACGATTCGATTGTTCGTAAACTTCACTTTTTCCTCCTGAAATTTAGTAATTGCTCACGGTTTCGGAGCGTGCTCCTTCTACGCCACTCTTCGCGACCGCGGTGACGACGTAATCAAACGCGTCCGTCGTCGTGACGTTGCGATCAAGAAAAGCGCAGATGACCGAAACTTCACCGATCCGGACGAACTTTTCGGCGCCTTCGCCGCGTTTCTTCCGGTAAATGCGATACCCCTTGAGCGAAGAGATATCGGCCGTCTTCGGGTTGGCTTGCCAGGACAAGAAGCACCCGCTTTGACGCGCGACAGAAACGCTACCATAAGCGGAGTCATTTTGCAAACGGCGTTGGAAGAAGGGAGAATCCCAGGCGGCGACCCGGCCCTTGACCCGGATGCGGAGGTCCGTGGGCCGGAAGGGCAAGGCCCGGACGCCCGCGTACCAAGTATTGGTCATGACCACGTATCCTTCTTCATTCGGATGGACGCCGTCGGAAATAAGTTTGGCGGCCCCGCCCGCGTTGAGGAAGGCGGTTTCCATGTCGACGAAGGGAATCACCAGCGCAAGCGGCAACGCCCGAATGCCCGCGTTCAAGGTGTTGTGACGAGCCCGGTACTTCAGGTAATTCCAGATCCAGTCGTTGCGGGGAATCACCGTGGACAAAATCGGCATGGTTCCGGCGGCCAGGCTGTGCTTGCAGATTTGTCCGAGGTTGTAAATCGCGACTTCGATCGGGTCCCGGATGATTTTAACGTCGTTGGTTCCTTCCATCACGAGAATATACCGGGCCATGGAGTCGGACAGAACCGTGTCGATGCGGCCGAGCCCGTGAGGCGTGAGTTCGCCCGGAATTCCTTCGTTAATGACGTCCGTCGGCCCGAAGACCGCATCGAGCCGGACGTCCAGGCGGGGGATATATCCCAATTCCGGGTGTTCCTGACTGTACATGTACCCAAAGGTGATGCTGTCGCCGAACCCGACGTACTTCGACTCGCTGAGCGATGCCACGGCGGCGGATCCGGCGGGACGCGACGTTTGCGGACGGAGGTCGTTTTTCTCTTTTTCTCCAGAATACGGCCGGTTGCGGAGGAGCCCCGTCTGGAGGAATTCGAACCGGCGGCCGGCCGAATTTTCATCGATCAGGAACAATCCTTTGTCCGTTCCGACCGCTTCGAAAGGAAGCGACCCGGCGTTTTCGGATACGATAAACGGTTCGACCGGCCGGCGATCATCAAAAATCGCGGCGAGAATTCGGCTGTTTGAAATATCCGAACTCACCCAGACGACGGCCGGGGTGCCGTTATCAAGATCGACGAGACGGGGGTATCCTTCGGTTTCGGCGTCGTCCGATAAAGTCCGGACTTCCGACCAGCCGCCGTTCCGGCAGGCCGCCGTGCGGATTTTATAGAAGTTTCCGTCGTAAGCCGACCAGGCGGCCCGCAGGATTCCGTCCTTGCCCAAGGCGGCGTCGAGTTGAAGACAGGGCCTCTCGCCGTTTTGAGCGATCCGGGTTTCTTCGGACCAGAAAAAGCCGTTGTAATATCGACCGGCGACGACATAATCGCCCCCGACTCGTCCCGTCCAAAGCACCCATAAACCGCCGCGGGCGTCGGGGCAGATACGGGGCGGGGATAAAGCGGATGTTCCGCCCGGCGTGATCCGCCATCTCCGGCCGGAGGCCGTATCTTCAACCAGGATCTCATCGACCTTATCGGACCGGTGGCGCCAGGCGATCCAGGGGTCCGCCGATCCGGGGAAACAAAGGTCCATCCCGTCGTTCCAGCCGTCCGGGACGCCGATAAGCCGGGAATCGCCGAACGCCCGGTTTTCCAACCGCCCGATCCGGATCATCCCTCCCGCGGCCGTCCTTTCTTCTCCCGCCAGCCAGAGACGACCCCCGGTGTCGCCGATAACCCGAAGATCGTCGTATTCGGCGTCCAGGCGGAGGAGGGCCGCCGCCGGTTGGTCCGGGGACGCCTGGGATGAAGCGATACTCCAGATTCCTTCCGGGGATCGAAAGACATAACAAACGGCCCCGCCCTTTTGGACGGCCGGCCGCGAAAATACGACGTCAAAACTCGGGGATGGAATGGATTGCGGTCGGGAATATCCCGGAAGGGGAAATCCCCCCAGAATTACCGCAAGGCAAAAAACGGCGGCCCGGAGGGACTTTTTAAGTAGTTTATCCATAGAGCGTACTATAGCACATTCATAGCCCCGGTTGACAAGTCTCGATTTCCTTGGCATCATACACCCTTATTATTTTCTCAAGGAGACGATGATATGAAGAGAGTCTTGGTATTGAGCGCCTGTGTCGTGCTTCTTTTTACGACGCTCCAATATGGACAACCCCTGACCCATGAAAAGATCCTTTATCATTCAGAGGCCGGGGTGCGCTGGACCCAATGCGTCTTCGGTCCCGACGGCGTCCTCTGGGTTATTTGGGTTCCGGGCAATACTAACGCCCAAAGCGGCGGCCCGATTTGGGTTCTTTCCTATGATGGGAATACCGTTTCGATGCCGGCCAACTTGACGAACATCAGCACCATCAAGGCCAACCGCCCTCACATCTCGGTTTCCCCCAAAGGGCAGATCCTAGCGAGTTGGGGCGTCGTCGGCACGAAATCGGTCTATATGCGGATTCGAGATCACAAAACCAAGACGTGGGGTGAGATCATTCCCGTCGCCGAAGGCTATGGAGGCGATGAGCCCTGCGCCCAGATGGACAAGAACGGGAACATTCACGTCTTTTTCAGCGACGAATCCGGCGGACAAATCTTTGTCCGCTCCAGGATAAACGGCGTTTGGGAAAACGTCGTCAAATTGTCCCAGGGCCGGGGCAAACAGGGTTCGCTGGCCGTCGGCTCGGACGGGAGGGCCCATGCCGTCTGGATAGAGAAAGGCGCATCCGGCTTATATGAAAATGTTTATACCAACCGAACGGCGACGACTTCCTGGTACACGCGGGAAGGATTGCCGGGAGAGAGCGGAGCCTCCAACCACCCATGGATCGCTGTCGGACCGAACAATAAAGCTATCGTGGCCTGGCAGGACATTTCCCATCCGGACCTGGAAAACGGGTCCGAAATCCGCGTGCTTGAACTCGGCTCGACGTGGGAGACGGTCATTTCTTTCATGATGCAGCATTTTCCGCGCGTCATCGTCGACAGGCACAACAAGATTCACGTGGCCTGCCAAACCGGCGGCGGTGATTTCGGCTCGGGCCTGCGGTATACGAACAACGTCAAGGGGACGTGGATGAACCCCCAGCAGCTCTTAGCGTCCATGCCGAAAGTCCCCGGCCTGTCGGCCGATCCGGCCGGAAATGTCGCCGCGACCATGTCGTCTTGGACCACCACGGGGAACCATACGGGATCCGACATCAAAGTCTGGTCCCTTAATCCGATCAAGAAAATTCCCGTTCTCGAAGCCGATTTCACGTACGCCCCGACGACCGGTTATTTTCCGTTGCCGGTGAAGTTCACGGCGACCAAGGCCTTCGGCGTGGACGGCAAGGAAGTCGGTTACGACTGGGACTTCGGCGACGGCGGAACGGGCTCCGGCCGGATCGCCAACCATACTTTTCAGACGGGGGGAACGTTTGACGTGACCCTGACGATCTCCGACGACGCCGACCGCTCGGACAGCCTGACGAAATCGATCGCCATCAACTACACCCCGCTTCCGGCCGCCCAATTCACGTTCTCCCCGACGACGGGTTATCCTCCGTTGCCGGTGAATTTCGCGGCGACCGAGGCCCTCGGCGCGGACGGCAAGGAAGTCAAGTACGGCTGGGACTTCGGCGACGGCGGAACGGGCTCCGGCCGGACTACCGTCCATACGTATCTGACGGCGGGAACCTTTGACGTGACCCTGACGATCACCGACAACATCAACCGCACGAACAGCCTGACGAAATCGATTCTCGTCTTGAAAACCAACCCTCTCGTGCCCGTCGGCCTTTCGGCGACGATCACCCTGAGTCAGTTCTGGAAGAATCCGGAGATCACGTTCAACTTGTTCTGGGCGACCAACCCCGACAACATTCCGGAGCATATCGAAGCCTACGCGATCTACATGAAGGAAGACAGCGGCGATTATATCCGCCTCCTGACGCTTTCCCCGTCGACGCTCTCGGTTTCCTTCAAATTCACGGACATGACGAAAAAGCGTTCCTTCGCGATCAGTTCGCTGGGATACGGCGGCACGGAAAGCACCTGGGGTTATTTCAAATAATTAAAAATGATGCCGCGGCGCAAACGTCCGGTCGTCGGCCTGATTGTGGCGGCCGTCGCCTGCGTTTCCGCGGCCTTCGCGGGCGAGAATATTTCCAATTCTCCGTCCTTGGACTCCTGGGCCCCCCGGGCGGCCGTCGATTCGGCGGGCAACTTCTACGTCGTTTGGAGCGAGCTCTACGGCGAATCGCGCGGAGACATCTTTTTCTCAAAATACACGAAAAGCGCCGAAACCTGGTCTTCGCCGCTGAACCTCAGCAATTCGGGCGGGATATCCAGCGAGGGGCATGACAACTGCGGCATCGCCGTCGACGGTTCCGACGTCGTTCACGTCGTCTGGACCGAGCGGACGATCGTTCGTATACGTTCGCTCTCGGGCGGAAAATGGGGACAGGCGGGGCCGGTCGGGTCGGGAAGCCAGCTGGAAGGGGCCAAAATCGCCGCCCAGGGTTCGGGAAACCTGTATATCGTCTGGTGGGGCGACGACGGAGTCGTCCGATCCCGGTCCCGAGTCAACGGAGACTGGGAAAGAGCCCAGCAAGTCAGCTCGACGCGGCGTTCGAAATTCGCCGATATCGCCGTCGGGAATAATTCGGTCATGATCACGTTCGCCCAAAAAGGCTCTTATTACTATAACGCGGCCTATGTCCTTCGAAATACCGCGTACGGCGCCGGCTGGACCGCGCCGGCCGTCGTCTCGCCCGAAGCCAAGGACCAGATCTATCCGGACGTCGAATTCCTCAACGGAACGACGCCGAATGTCATCTTTATCTATGAAAATGAAGCCGGCGTGGGGTCCTTGGTTACTCATTGCTACTGGACGGGCAACGGGTTCGGGTCCCGGCAGGTGATTTCCCAGGCGGCGACGATTCACTGTCCGTCCTTGATCGAGAAATCCGGCGTTTTGGTCGCCGTCTGGCAGATCGGCGGTTGGGACAACGGCCTGTCGATTTATTACAACTACTACTTCAAGGGCCAATGGCAGAAGCCGACGGCCATTTTGGACTCCCGGAGAGCGACGTACAGCGACGCCGCCCTCGATCCGGCCGGGTTTGCCCTGGCCGTCTGGGACGGAGACGGCGAGATCATAGCCACCATCATGACGTACGATGAAGAGGAGCCTCCGACGCCCAACGTCGATCCCGTGGCCGATTTCACGTTCCTGCCGCCGACCGGATCGGCGCCGCTGACGGTGAATTTCGACGCGAGCGCGTCCTATGACTCGGACGGAACCATCGCCCAGTTCGATTGGATGTTCAGCGACGGAAAGACGGCTTCGGGCAAGAAGGTCACCCACAAGTTCGCGACGCCGGGAACCTATACGACAACGCTGACCGTCACGGACAACCAGGGCGCGACAAACTCGAAGTCAAAAACCATCGAAGTCATCAACTTGAACCCGGTCGCCGGGTTCTCTTTCCTGCCGCCGACCGGATCGGCGCCGCTGACGGTGAATTTCGACGCGAGCGCGTCCTATGACCCGGACGGAACGATTGCCCGGTATAGTTGGATCTTCGGGGACGGAAATACGGCCTTAGGCAAGGCGGTCACCCACGAGTTTGCGACGCCGGGAACCTATACGATTACGCTGACCGTTACGGACAACTTCGGCAAAACGAATTCGAAGTCAAAATCCATCAACGTCATCAACCTGGCCCCGGTGCCCGGTTTCACGATCACGTCTCCGTTCAATATCGTTCCCGTCACGGTCAGCTTCGACGCCGGTTCCGCCTACGATCCGGACGGATCCATCGTCCAATACGATTGGGTCTTCGGCGACGGGGTGACTTCCCAAAGCAAGAGTTTCTCCCGGGCGTACACGCTTCCGGGAACTTTCTCCATCAAACTGACGGTCACCGATAATTTTTCCAAAAAGGCCTCCCTGACGAAGACGTTTACCCTCCTGGCGATGCAGGCGCCCCTGAATATTCGTTGGGAGTCCTTCTCCGACGTCAGTCTTTTTCAAAGCCGGGTCGTCACCGATGTTCAATGGGATGCCAATCCGGCCAACGACGCGATTGCCCCGGTCGTCAAATACCGTGTCTTCCGGAAAAAAACGGCCGAGGCCGCGGCCGCCTTTCGGTTGACCGCCGAGACCGACGGTTCGACTTTTTTCTGGCGGGACGATGACGTCACAACGGCCGGGCAGTACGTTTACACCGTCACATCCATGGACGCGGCCGGGCATGAAAGCCTGATGCCGAGCGCATCGTCGGCGATGAATTCTCAAAAAGCGTGGCCGGACCGGCGCTCTCAGGGCGGCGGTTCTTCATCCATTCGACGCTGAAAGTCCGGGAGCCCGTCCGCAAGGGCCCGGTCATCGGGGGAAAAAATGTCAGGGGTAAGGAGAGTTCGGTTTTTCATCGGCTGGCCGGCGGGTTTGATTTTTCTGGTCGTCCTCGGGTGTCGAGGCCGCGACGTCGGCCCGTCCGCTTCGCCGGCCGGATCGCCCGCGGCCCAAGTCGTCGATCTTTCCTCCTTCCGGCCGCAATCCGAATTCCTCGGCCGGATCGTCTTTCAATCCGACCTCGGCGGCAACAACGACATTTATCTCCTGACCGGCGGCGGCCTCCGCCGCCTGACCCGGGATCCGGCCAGCGACGAATTTCCCCGCTGGTCTCCGGACGGCCGGTCGATCGCCTTCACCTCCAATCGCGGCGGGACGTATCAAATCTATGTGATGGACGCCGACGGAGAAAATGTCCGCCGCGTGACGAACGGCGAACGCGAGGCCATCGAGGAGGGCTGGTATCCCGACGGGAAACGGCTCGCCTACACCGAGCAAAGGAAAAAAGCGATCGGCCGGTCGTACCGGCTGATGACGGCGGACCTCTCCTCGGGCGCCGTCACCCCCCTTCTCCCCGAATTCAAGGGCTCGACCGCCCTTCCGGATTTTTCCCCGACCGCGCCGTTACTCGCCTTCACCGGAAAGCGGACGATGGGTTGGGATGCTTATCTGGCCGACCTTCGGACCGGTGAAATCCGGGCCCTGACCGAAGGCGGAAAAGCCTGCCGCCCGCGCTTCTCGCCGGACGGAACGCGGATCGCCTATGTTTCCTCGACGGCCGACGGCAAGGGTGACATCTGGATGATGAATTCCGCCGGCGGCGGAAAAGAGCAACTGACCGATCGACCGGATTCTTATGATTATTTCCCGGCCTGGTCGCCCGACGGAGAATGGATCGTCTTCGCTTCGGGGACCAAACACTACCCGACGGAGGGAATCTGGGAACTGGCCCTGATCAAACCCGGGACGAACCTCGTCGTCCCTCTGTTTAAAAGCGGCGGCCGGGACGTGTTCCCGGATTGGCGCTGACAGCCGGGCCTGAGCCCGGTCGGCTTCGCCCTCGCCTCAGTTCATCTTTCCGGCCAGCAGCCGGCCCAGGTACTCGCGGGGGATGCCGAAGAGCGTCGGCCGCCACAGGCGGTCGCATTTGGAACACGTGGGCAAATCGTCGATATCCCGGGCGATGAGTTTCTCCCGAAGGGCGATCATTTTGTCGTTGTTCCAGATTTCCCGGAGCGCCGTATCGCGAACGTTCCCGAGCGTGTAGGTGCCGAAAAAATCCTGGGTGCAGGGCAGGACCGACCCGTCCCAGAAGATGATCAGGGCGTGCCAGAGGAAGGTGCAAGGACCGTAGGGCTTCGACCGGTCCGGCCCGCCCGTTTCTCCGGCCCAATTATGCAGCTCCTTGATGTGAACCTTGTCCAGCGGAAGGCCCTTGAACCGGGTCATAAACGCCCGTCGAGCCGCCCGGTCCGTTTTTTTGAAAACGTCGGGAAAGTGGATGAGCTCGATGAACATGACGGGTTTTTTCCGCCCCTTCTCCTTTTTGAGTTCGAGAAAGCGGACGATGTTGCCGACGGTTTTTTCGAACTTCGCGTTGACCCGGATCTTTTCATAGGCTTCGGCGGTGAAGCCGTCGAAGGAAAAAGCGAACTGGTCGATCCCGGAATCGAGAAGGAGGCGGGATTTTTCCTCCGTCAGCAGTGTCCCGTTGGTGTGGAACCGGGTGACGATCCCGGCGTCATGGGCGTAGCGGATCATCCGGAAGAAATCCGGGTGGGCGAGAGACTCGCCGCGGTGAAGAAGGTGGACGTCGAAGACGAAATCCTTTGCCTCGTCGACGATTTTTTTGAACAGGTCAAAATCCATAAATCCGCGCTGCTCCTTGGTCAGGTTCTTGTTCGGGCACATGACGCAGGCCAGACTACACGTGTTCGTCGCTTCGATCCACAGGCGGATGGGCATATAGGAGAGACGGGTCTTTTTCAGTTTGTAAGCTCGAAACGCCTGTCCGAGCCGGCGATAATATTCGAGTCGTTTCATGGAAATGTATTGTAGCCGATTCGCCTCCGGGGCGAAAGGGTGTCGGACGGCCTATTTGCGGGACAGACTTGGTGAATCGGCGGGCCGGAGGGCGGCGAAGAGCCCGGCCCAGGCCGCGATGGCTACCTGCTCGGGGCGGACGGTCCGGACCAGGCCAAGAGAAGCCAGGGCGGCTCGTCCTTTTTCGGCCGGCACGTCCATGGCCGCCAGGTTATTGAGCAGCGTTTTCCGGCGTTGGGAAAACGCACTGCCGAGAAATTTCCGAAAGCCCGCCTCGTCGGCGAGGGCGATCAGCGGCGTCTCCCGGCGGACGAGAGAGACGACGGCCGAATCCACCTTGGGCGGCGGAACAAACGAGCCGGGGGCGACCCGGAAGAGAATTTTCACGTCGAAGTAAACCTGGAGCATGATCGAAAGCGGGGCGAACTCCTTCGATCCCGGCCCGGCGGCGATCCGTTCGGCGACCTCCCGCTGGATCAGAAAGGAAGCCCGCGAAAACAACCGCCGTTTCTCCCAGACGCGGGCCAGAAACGGCCCCGAGATCGCGTAGGGCAGGTTTCCGATGATTTTCACGGGAGGCCTTGCTCCCGCCCCGGCGATTTCCGTGATCAATCGTTCGAACGACACGACCAGGGCGTCGCCTTCGACGACGGTGACGTTTTCCGGCTTGTCCGCGTCCAGGGCTTCGGCGAGAATCCGGTCCATCTCGACGGCCACGACTTTTCCGGCCAGGGGGGAAAGCGCCCGGGTCAGCGCCCCTTTGCCGGGGCCGATTTCGATGACGACGTCCGCCGGTTGAGGGTCGATCGTCCGGGCGATTTTTTCGAGTAACCGGGCGTCGCGGAGAAAATGCTGGCCGAGGGCACGGCGCCGGGTTTTCACCGCACGGCCTTCACGGTTTCCCGGGGGTAGCGCTTTTTGACTTTAACGGCCATCAACAGGGTTTCAAGAAGGGCGAAAAAATCCAGTTTCGTTTTCCCGCGGGTCCGGTCGACGAAGACGATGGGAACTTCCCCGATCCGGAATCCGAGAAGCGACGTTTTGCGGAGGATTTCGAGGACGACGGATTGCCCGACGGAAATCAAATCGTCCAGGTCCAGCGCTTCGAGGACTTCGCGCCGGAACAGCCGGAAGCCCGACGAGACGTCCCGGACCGGCAGGCGGTAAAGCCGCCGGATGAACGCCCCGACGCAGAGGGTGATGAAGCGGCGATGGAGGCCGCGGTCGGCGTCGCGGCCTCCCGGGACGAATCGCGACCCGAGGACGAGGTCGTAGTCCCGGGCGGCGGCCAGGAGATTCGGGATGAATTTCGGAGCGTGGGAAAAATCGGCGTCCATCTCGACGATGAAATCCGCCCCGAGGGCGAGAGCGGCCTTGAAACCGTCGATGCCGCCGGTGCCGCGGCCGCGGCGTTTGGTCCGGACGAGGGCGTGGACCCGGGGATCGGCCGCGGCCCGTTCCTCCGCGTACCGGCCGGTCCCGTCGGGGGAATTGTCGTCGGCCACGACGACGTGGACGTCCGCGTCCAGGGGAAGGGCGAGAATCGCGTCGATCAAGTCGGCTATGTTTTCCCGCTCGTTGTATGTCGGTAGCATCGCCACGAGGCGGGGCTTGCGGACGGGTTCGTTCACGGGGCGGCGACCTCCCGGACGGCCGCGCAAACCTCGTCCGGTGAAAGGCGCGTCAGGCAAACGGGGTCGGGACAGGTTTGCTTGTAACAAGGGGAGCAGTCGGCTCCGGTGAACAGCTTCCGGCCGCGGTCGTAAAGCTCGATTTCCGCGGGACAGGTCGGCCCGAACAAGACCACGGTTTTCTTTTTCAGAGCGAGGGCCAGGTGCATGGCCAGCGTGTCCGAGCAGACGACGACGTCCATCCGGGCGAGAAACCCGGCGAATTCGAGGAGCGAGTTGTCCGTCCCCGTGTTGAAGACCCTGGCCCTGGTCCGGCGGGCCAGGCGTTCGTTCAGGGATTTCTCGCGGGGGCCGCCGAGGAGGAAAATGTTCGCGCCGAGCCGGGTTTTCAATTTCGGGATGAGTTTCAGGAAATGGGCCTCAGGCCATTGCTTGGTCGCGAATTTCGCCCCGGCGCCCGTGTTCAGGCCGATGTTGAGGCGGCCTTTGGGAACTTTGTTTTTAGCGAAAAACCGCTCGGCTCTTTTACGGTGGGCTTCGGCGAGGACGAAGACGTAATCGTCGGTCCGGTATTCGAGTTCGGCGACTTCGAAGATCATCTCCTGGTAGGATTTTTGATTGACCCGGAACTTGAGGCCGTCGTCGACGCCGAGCCGGAGCGAATAAGCGGCGGCCGGGGTGAAGGCCGTGATGTTTCCGTGTTCGTTCAGCCCGAACCCGAGTTTCCGCGGGGCGTCGACGAGGCCGGCCAGGGCGGTCAAGCCCGGGTCCTTGTCGAGCGAATAGACGGTGTCGAACCGCTGCGCCCGGAGGGCAAGGAGGGTTTCGTTGTTCAGCGGCAGGACGCGGTCGATCAGCGGGATGTCCCGGAGAAGGTCGACGGTTTCCTCGTCCACAAGCCAGGTGATGAAGGAATCGGGGTACGCCCGCTTCAGCCCGGTCAGAATGGGGGTCGTCCGCAGGACGTCGCCCTGGGCCCGGCACTTGATGACCAGGATCTTGAGGCCGAAGGGTTTAAAATAGGGACAATGGTCGCAGACGCGTTTGTATACGCAGGGCTTCTCGCCCTTGAAAAACATGCAGTTCGTCTCAACCAGCAAGGACGTTTTCATCTGCCGTATTTATGCCATATCTATGGCGTTTGCGCAACAGGATGTCCGGCCGGATATCCTGTTCTAGCAACGTCATGGCCCTTCATGTCGCTTTGGACATCAGGGCGTGGGATATCTATCAAGTCCGCGGAACCCCCCCCCATTGCCGCGAATACCTCGGTGGCGTTCTCATCGGCTGTGCCGATACGTTGGAGGGGAAGCAGGGCGGGCGGGTCTCCCGCTGCCCGTTGAAGGGGAACCCATTTTTCCGGGTTCCCCTTTAATCTTCAGGGGCCCCCCTCCGCTATGCGGCTTCCGCGAGGTATTTACGGCCATAAGAGATTCCGCTTACATATTGCAGAATCTGTTTGGGAAGTCCTGGAAGACTCAGTTCTTCTTCGCCAGGAACAGGATGTGCGAATACCCGTAACCACGATGAAACGGGACGACCTCCACGGTAAATCCCAGCCCGGCCAGGGTTTCGACGTAATCCTCCCGCGTTCGAAAGTGAAAATGGGATCCGAGCGTGAACCCGACGATTTTCACCGAGATCGTTTCCTGGATCATGTTCCAGAGATATTTCCACCGGGGTTTTTTGTCCATTTCCTTAAGGACCAGCGTTCCGCCCGGCTGCAGGGCGTCGGCGCACATCCGCAGGATCCTGTTTTGGGCTTCGACGGGGATGAGATAGAGGACGTCGATGATCGTATAAACGTCGGCCTTGGGATAATCCGTGGCGGCGAGGTCTCCGAGCCGGAAATCCACATGAGACAGGTTTCCCAGGGATTTCCGGGCGGCCGCGATCTTGCGGGCGTCGAGGTCGATCCCGACGATCGACCGGGCCGGGGAGCCCAATTTCATGATCGCCGCGAACAGCCCGTTGCCGCACCCGAGGTCCACGATTTCGCCCTTGTCCGGGACGTAGGCCTCGGTCCGGAGGATCGGACAGATGCGGAACTTGATCCGCAGGTAATGCCTCATGAGGAACCCGGCTTCGCGAAAGAGGAGAAAGACGTCTCTCCGCGAGACGCGAACGGGACGGAGGGAATCGGTTTCAGCGCGCAAGATTTTCCTTCATCGGAGGTAACGGTCATACCAGTTCTGAAAAATGATCAGCGGCCAGAGCAGTTGGCGGTGGTTGTGCGACCCGTCGAAATGTTCCTTCAAGATTGCGGCGACGAAGGCCTCGTCGAAATACCCGTGTTGCCGGAGACGTTCGGGCGCGAGGGTCTCCCGGACGAAGCTTTTCAGGTCTTTCCGCATCCAGACGCCGAGGGGGATGTCGAACCCTATTTTTTTCTTGGTCAGGATTTCGTCCGGGAGGCGGCCGGCCAGGGCTTTCTTCAGGATGTATTTGGACCGCAATCCCCGAAGCTTCAGGGAGCTGGGGATCGTCGCGGCGAATTCGACGAACGTGTAATCGAGGAACGGCGCCCGGATTTCAAGCGAGGCGGCCATGCTCATGCGGTCGACCTTGGGCAGGAGATCGTCCTGAAGGTAGAGCTTCAGGTCGAGGTAGGCGATCCGGTCGAGCGGGTCGACCGCTCGCGTGTTTCCGGCGTGAAAGGCGATCGGCCCAAACGGATCTTCCCTCATTCCGGCTTTCGTCCCGGCCGTAAAAAGCCGTTCCCGCAGTTCGGGCGAGTAGGCGCCCCACCAGATGAAATTCGAGATTTCCGGCGGATATTCGGCTCCGCTGATGAATTTCTTGGCCTTGAATTCGAGGCTCAGCCGCTTGGCCGAGGCGGGCAGGGCTCGCACGATCGGCCGGACGAGGCCGCGCCGCAGAAAGCCCGGGACTTTGCGGTACCAGCGGGCCGTCTTGAAGGCCTTGTAAGTTTCGTATCCGCCGAACAATTCGTCCCCGCCGTCCCCGGCCAGGGCGACGGTGACGTAGGAGCGGGCGAGTTTGGAAATCACATAGGTCGGGATAATCGAGGCGTCGGCCAGGGGCTCGTCGAGGAAATTTGCCAGCGTCGGGACAAGGTCGCTCACTTCGGCCGGCGTGACGACGAATTCACGGTGGTCCGTAGAAAATTTCCGGGCCACGATCCGGGCGGCCTCGAGCTCGTCGAAGGATTTTTCCCGAAACCCGATGGAATACGTTTTGATCCCGGCCCCGGCGACTTCACTCATCAGGGCGGTGACCGCGCTGGAATCGATGCCGCCGCTTAAAAAAACGCCGAGGGGAACGTCGGAGAGGAGGCGGCGCCGGACGGATTCACGGAGACGGGAAATGATTTCCTCGGTGTATTCCGATTCCGGCCGGGGATTAATTTTCGTTTCGGCGTAACGGACGTCCCAATACGATTTTTCCGTTACCGTACCGTTTTCGAAAATCATCAAGCGGCCGGGCAGGATTTTGCGGATCCCCCGGAAAATCGAGCGCGGGGCCGGAATATATTCAAAGGTGAAAAACTGGGACATGGCCTCGAGGTCGATTTCTCGGGGAAGGGGGGCCTGGAGAAGGGCCTTGATCTCGGAAGCGAAATAAAGCCGCGAGCCGTCCAGGCGATAATGAAGCGGTTTGACGCCCAGGCGGTCCCGGGCCAGGATGAGGCGGCTGTTTTTCACGTCCCACAGGGCGACGGCGAACATCCCGTTCAGGGCGTGGACGAAATCCGTTCCCCGTTCCTCGTAAAGATGGACGATGACTTCGGTGTCGGAATTCGTGGCGAACGCGTGCCCCCGGGCGAGAAGATCCTTCCTGATTTCCGGGAAGTTGTAGATCTCTCCGTTGAGAACGACCCAGACCGTCCGGTCTTCGTTGGATATGGGCTGATGGCCGGTGACCAGGTCGATGATGCTCAGCCGGCGGATGCCCAGGGCGGCCTGGCCGTCGAGGTAAAACCCCTCGTCGTCCGGCCCCCGATGCACGATGGAATCCGTCATCCGCTTGAGAAGGGCGGACGCGCCGGGGTCCAGTCCCCGGCCGTCGACGAATCCGCTGATGCCGCACATGGCGTTCATTTTAATCGGATTCGCCCGAAAAGGCCATATTTTCTTGCGCGAAACGCGGCAAAAGTGTACTCTGAGGTCGGAATTCGGGATGAAAAAAATCATCATCAACGCCGACGATTTCGGCCTGTGCGCGCCCGTCAACGAAGGAATCATCCTGGCCCATCGACGGGGGATCCTGACGAGCGCCACCCTGATGACCAACACGCCGGGTTTCGACCAGGCGGTCGCCCTGGCCCGGGAAAATCCGACCCTGGGCGTCGGCGTGCATCTCAACATCGTCCGCGGCCGGCCGCTTTCCCCCCCCGATACCGTCCCGACGCTCCTCGGTCCCGACGGGCGATTCCTGGCGAATCCGGGGCGGATTCTCCGGAAATTGGCGACGGGACGGATCCGGACGGCCGAAATCGAACGCGAATTGAGGGCTCAGATCGAAAAAGCGTTGGCGACGGGTCTTCCCCTGACCCATCTCGACAGCGAAAAACATATGCATGCCGTCCCGCCCGTTTTCAAGATCGTCCTTCGCCTGGGGCGGGAGTACGGTTTCCGGAAAATCCGGTTCATCCGCGAGTACGCCCTCTCCCGGCATCCTGTCCAATCCCTGAAAGCCGCTTATCTTTCAATCTGTTGCGGCCTGATGAAGCGGCGCGTCCGGGCGGCCGGGTTCGTGATCACCGACTCGTTTTATGGTATATGTAATAGCGGCCGGATGAGCGCGACGCGGCTCCGCCGGATTTTCCGTCGGGCCGGCGAAGGGACGGCGGAAATCGGCGTCCATCCCGGTTTTCAAAGCCCGGAGCTGTTCGCCGTCGAAGCCGAGGTCGGGCGTTACTATATCAACGCCTTCCGGGAGGGCGAACTCCAGGCCCTGCTCGATCCGGGTCTTCCGGCGATCGCCCGGGCCGCGAACGTCGAACGGGTGAGTTTCAATGGAATATGAACGCATGAAGGCCGATCCGGAACATCCCCAGATCTCGATCGTGATCCCTTTATACAACGAGGAGGGAAACGTCGAGGAAATGCACCGCCGGTTGAAAACCGTCCTGGATGATCTCGGCCGGACCTACGAGATCATCTACATCGACGACGGCAGCCGCGACCGGACGTATGAATCGCTCCGGGCGATTTACGAACGGGATCTTTCGGTCCGGGTGATCAAACTCCGGCGCAACTTCGGCCAGACGGCCGGCCTCCAGGCCGGGTTTGATCATGTCCGGGGCGACGTCATCGTCTCCATGGACGGAGACCTTCAGCACGCCCCCGAGGAGATCCCCCAGTTTTTAGCGAAGATCGACGAGGGCTATGACATCGTCAGCGGCTGGCGGACGGACCGTAAGGACAACGCCGTTTTCCGGAAGTTCCCCTCCAGGGTAGCCAACCGGGCCATGGGACGGCTGGTCAAGGTCAAGATTCACGATTTCGGCACGACGTTCAAGGCCTACCGGCGGGAGGTCGTCCAGAGCATCCGGCTGTTCGGCGAATTGCACCGGTTCATCCCCGCGCTCATCAGCCGGGAAGGGTTCAAGATCACCGAAATCCCGATCTCGAACATCAACCGTCTCAAGGGCAAATCCAATTACGGCATCTCGCGCGTGAAGCGGGTCTTTTTCGACCTGCTCACGGTCAAATTCATGGTCAGTTTCATCGACCGGCCGTTGCAGATCTTCGGGCTTCTCGGCATGTCGTTCGGTACGATCGGCTTCTTGATCGCCGCGGCCATCACCGTCGGGTTCTATTTCTTCGGCTGGAACATCAAGGAGAATCTCGGGAATCTCATCTTCAGCGTCTTCCTCATGATATTGGGCGTGTTTTTCATCATGATCGGCCTGCTGGCCGAAGTGGTTTCCCGGATCTATTTCCAAACGCACCAGATCCGGATTTATTCGGTCGACCGGATCGACGAACGGGGCGAGGGCCGCGGGGTTCCCGGCGCCTAGGGACGTCTCCTCATGGCCGACGACGCGCCGGGCCCCGTTCGCCGGGATCGACGAGACTTAGCCGCCCGCATCCTCGTCGGCGTCCTCCTGGCCGGCTGGCTCGTCCTGATGCTCCGGAACCTGGGGGTGTTGTCGCTCTGGATGGACGAGGGCTTTCACTACCTGGCCGCCCGGGGCATCCTGGAACACGGGTATCCCCTTTTTCCTTCGGGCCACATCTTTTGGAAGGCGATTCTCTATGCCTACGTCCTGGCGGCGGGTTCTTTCCTTTTCGGCCTCAAAGCGGTGACGCTGCGGGTCATCAGCGTTTTCTGCGTGGCCGGTCTCGTCGCCCTGACCTATCATGTCGGCCGGCGCTTTTTCTCCCGGACCGTGGGCGTCTTAGCCGCCGTCCTCCTGGCTTTTTCCGCCTGGGAATTGGAATATGCCCGGGCCGCCCTTTATTTCGCCCCGCTCCAGCTTTGTTACCTCGCCGGCCTTTATTTCTTTTTCCGGGGATACGTTGAGGACGAAAAGCGGTTTAAATTTCCGGCCGTCTTGTTTTTTCTTTTCACGCCCCTGATCCACCAGCTCGGGATGGGGGTGATTTTTGCCTATCCCGCCCTCTTTTTAATGCGCGGCGCCCGGCGTTTTTTCCGCCGGGATGTCCTGGTCGGGCTGACCGTCATGGTCTTGCTCTATCTCGGGATCCAAATTCAGGAATTCTTTTTCTGGAAGGTCGGCTACGTCTACGAAAAAACCGAACAAAGCTTCGGGGGGATGATCGGATACTTCTTCGGGAATTTCAACCTGGACTATTTCCGGGAATTCTTCCGGAGTTTCCCGCGGATGAGCCTGACTGTTCTGGCCGGCGTGTTGCTCTGTCTCGGAACGGTCGTCTGGAGAAGGAAGGGTGGGCGACCTATGGGGGAACCGGCGCCCGCCCGTTCGCCGTGGTTGTTTCTCAATCTCTGCCTCGTCTTTCCCCTGTTCTTCTTCGGCTTTTTCCGGACCCACGTCCAGCCCCGCTATCTCGCCCAGCTCTATCCGGTTTTTATTCTGCTATTTCTGCTCGCCCTCCGGGCGATCGGCCGGGGAATCGTCGACGGCTTGGCCGCCCCGGCCTTCGGGATCGAAAAGGACCGGACCCGGGCGATCTTCAGCGGCCTCATAGGGATCGGGCTGGTTTTCATTTTGACGGAGGGAGTCAGGCCGGGACGGCTCCTTTCCGTCGTCAACCGCCGTTACGGCGATCCGATTACGGCCGACATCATCACCAGCTCCGGCCGGTTCGAACACTACGACCATGAAAGCGTCGGGAAATACGTCGCGGCGAAACTCCGGCCGGACGACGTCGTCATCGCGATTCACGTCGTCTTTCAGAAAATCTACGTCGGCCGGGTGGATTACTGGTTGTGGTCGGGCGGCCCGGGCACCTGGGACGCCTGGGAGAAAACGGCCGACGGTTGGAAGGATTTCTACGTCGGGGCGCGCTGGATCAACAACGCGTCCGACCTCCGCCGGACGATCGAGGCCAACCCGGGACGCCGGATTTGGCTGGTGACGTCGCCGTCGCTATTCCGCAACGACCATATCAACCCGGCGCTGTATGATTACATCTCCGTTAAAAACGCCGACAAGCTCGTTTATCGCGGGAAGGACGGGATGTCCGAGGTTTACGTGTGGAATGACCCGGAACTTACGGCCGGCGGCCGGCGGACCTGTGAGGGAGAGTGGCTTTCCACCCGCCGGGGCGTCGTCCTGTCGGGCCCCGGGATGTCGGGAAGGGCGGCCGTCTCCTGGGACGGCCGGGGCGGCGGGCCGGACGAGTCGACGACGAAAATCGTCCGGCGCTTTGCCGCGGGCGCGTACCGGGCGACGGTCCGTTATAAATCCGGTCCGGGCCTTTCGGGCGAAACATCCGGGCGGATATCCCTCGTCGACGGTCGGGGCAAATCCCTGCGAACAGTCGTTTTGTCCGGCGATTCCCGCCGGGTCGACGAAGAAGACTGGCGGGAGGCCGACGTCGAATTCTTCGTAGCCCGGGAGCAGGCCGTCGGAATCAGGGTCCAGGTCCCGGCCGGATGCGCCCTGGCGATCGATTATATCGACATCCGGCCGAAGGAGGGGGAACCATGAAAGACGATCGGGCTCCGGGGAGCACCCAGAAGGAACTCCTCGATCCCCAACGAAAACTGACCGGAAAATACACCGGGCTGTGCGTGGGACGAAAAGGTTTCGCGGCCCTGTTCAAATACGAGTTCGTCAATTTTTTCATCGCTCCCGTCCCCGGCGCGCTGGGGTTGGCCCTGCGGCGGATGTTCTTCCCGTGGATTCTGGGGAAGGTCGGAAGGGGCGTGGTCTTCGGGCGGAACGTCGTCCTCCGGCATCCTCATAAGATCGAAATCGGGGACAACACATTCATCGACGACAACGCCGTTTTGGACGCCAAGGGAGAGAGAAACGAGGGGATCCGAATCGGGGCCAATTCCATGATCGGACGCAACACGATCCTGACCTGCAAAGAGGGATCCATTTATCTCGGCGACCATTGCAACGTCTCGGCCAATTGCAGTTTGTTGTCGGAGACGGAAATCCGCCTCGGGAATTATTGTTTCCTCGCGGGCGAGTGCTATCTCGTGGCCGGAGGAAATCATCCGATCACCGACACGTCCCGGCCGATCATGTTTCAAACCTCGTCGGCCAAGGGCGGCATCCGGATCGGCGAGGACACCTGGATGGGGGCCGGGGTTATCGTCCTGGACGGCGTGACGATCGGCAAAGGAAGCGTCATCGGCGCCGGGGCCGTCGTTGCGGCGTCGCTTCCCGAATATACGTTCGCCGTCGGAGACCGGCGGCTGCGGCTGGTTGACCGAAAGACGCTCCCGGAGAACAATCCTTACGGTTTGACAATGCAAGTCATAAGGAATGAAGAAGCAATCAAGTAAATAGCGGCAGAACAACGCGAGAGGGTTTCTGAACCGGTCCGCCCCTTAATAATAGAGAACCGGATTATTATTAAATAGGAAGAGGCGGGCCCTTAGTCAAAATACGGGGAAAAAGACCGGGCTTTATTTCAGATGAATGACGGCCTGATCGGCCTTGAGCGCAGGAGGAAGGTTCGGGCCGTCCACGACGGCCAGAGCGTAACCCTTCCGAAGGACTATCTCCTTTTCCTTGTCCGAAGGCGCATGATCGTAGGCGACGTAGTCCGTATAGAACATCACCTCAATGGGTCGGCGATGGTTGAAGATGACGGTCTTATCCGGCAGCGTTCCCCGGAGCTTTTTTATATCCAAAACCCATTGAGGAGACCGTTCCTCGGGGCGGAAGAACCTCAGCCGGTCGATCGAGTAACGAACCGGCAGGCCTATGAGCAGGACGAGACAGACCGACGCCAGCCAGCGAGGTTTTCTCTTTCTGATCGTGCCCTTCAGGTAATAAAAAAAGACGGCCGTCAGCAGGAAAAGAGCGGGCGCGGCAAAAACGGTGTAGGCCTGCATTTTCGTTTTGAAAAAGCTGAAGACGACAACGGGGATGGCGATCCAGGCCAGGAGGAACAGCCTTTTCCTGTCCTGCAGCTTCCTGAAGCTTTGAACGCTGAGCCATACGAGAGGCAGGAGGATGAGTTCGCCGTAGCTCCGGACCAGGACCCTCAAGTGATAAGTGATCGGACCGCCTTGCCCGTCTAAGACCTGCGTGATGTGCTTGAGATTGAACAATGTTTCCCAAGCCGTTTCGGCTGGAAAACGGGCGCGGATGTAGAGCTGCCAGGGCAAGGCGACGAGAACCATGACAGCCAGGATAACGGCTAGGTGGAGGACGGAGCGGGGTCGCAGAAAGTCCATGTCCAGGATCACCCAGAGGGCGATGACCGTGAGCGCCGGCAGCCATTTGCAGAGAATGGCCAACCCGACGGCCAAGCCGATGAGGACCGCGCCCCCCGCCGTTTTTCGTTTCCTCTGGACGACGACAAGATAGACCGCCAGCTCGACGAAGAACAGGAAGAATAGGTCGACGTGATCCGTGGCAATCTTGCCGGCCGTGAGCTCGATGATCATGCCGTGGATGGAGTGAAGAAACGCGGCCAGGAGACCGACTCTCCGGGAAAAAAGTCGCCGGCCGAGGCCATAGGTCAAGAGCACGGCCAGGGTCGAGAGGACGATGCTTGGAAAACGGAGTCCCGCCTCGTTGACCCCAAGCAGGGACATGCCGGCGGCCATGGTCCACAGCGGAAGGGGCGGTTTATGGATCCAAACGTGGTTGGCAAACCAATTCCGATAATCATAGGGCAAGACGGGGTCGCGGTAGAGCATGGGCTTGAGCGGCTGGCCGATCATGTTCTTGGCCACGAGAGCGTGGTACCGTTCATCCCAGTCGTGGAGGTACAGGTCCCAGGACAGGTAGACCCTCAGGATCAGGCTGCAGAGGATGATTAAGGCCAGGGCCAAGGCATATTTCGACCGTCTCGATTTCAGATAAGCAAGGACATAGATAAACCCGACGAGGAGGATAACGCCAATCCCGGGCAGGAACCTCAACCAAAACTCCTTATCTCATTTCGGGCCATGGAATGCGGAGCCATTTTATCCTGAAGCTTGCTCCCAATTCAAAGGCGCGCGAGGTGACGCCTTGCGGACGATTTTCGACGCCGGGTCCGGGATCTCGGCCGAGGTCGTCCGTACGCTTCTTCGAACGGAGGGCCCGTCTTGCCGTTGGCTGCTTTCGGGTTCAGTTCGTGATCGCGACGCCGGAGTAGATCTCCTCGGAGATCAGCCGGATGCGCTTGATGAAGAGAAATCCGCCGTTGACCTTGACCCGGGTCCGTTTGGGGATGAAATGGACGCCTTCGACGACCTCGAATTCGGCTTCGACTTCGATCTCCTTGACGAAGGCGGGCGTCTCGGAGGGCTTCAGGCGCGCCCGGAGCGGGGTGAACGTGGCCGCGTCGATCGTGTACGTTCCCTCCCAGTTCCAGGGGTCCTTGGTTTTGGCCCGAACATCGAGAAGATAAAGCCGGCGGCCGGCCGGATCCGCGGTTTCCCGGAGATCGAAGAAGAATTCCGTTCGGCGTTCGGCCGAAAACGGCAGAAGCTCGGCGAATGAATCCATCCGCAGCCTGGGCCGGGAGGATCTCTCCGCGCCGGGTTTGTCCTGTTCCGCGGCCGCCCGGCGGGCCCGGTATTTTTCCCGCCGCGCCTTCTGCTCGGCCAGAAACCGTTCCGTGATATCGGCCGTTTTTCCGTCCACCGTTTCGACGACCTTCAAGACGTTTTCTTCGCGGCGGCCTTCGGTCACGACGACGGCTTTCGTCTGGACGATCGTTTTCTCCGGCCGCCATTTGCGGTCGTTTTCGATCTGGGTGCTCGTGACCGAGGCCGTCCAACTCGATTTCGGGTTGAAACTTTCAAGCCGGGCCGCGACGCGGTCGAGGAAGGATTCGACCGGGGCCGGCGCCTGGGGAAAAAGCGCCGCGGCGGCAAAAAACAGGACCCCGCCCGTTGCGGGGAGAGAAAAACGGCTCATGCGCGGCCTCCTTGGCCGGATTCTTGCCCTTCGTGCGTTCCGCGGACGGTTGTCCGTAAATGAAGGGCGAATGATCCGCTCCGCGGACGGGCGCTCCGAAACCCGAAAAGCACGGGTTCCGAGGACGTCGATCCGCGGAGCTTCCGTCATCATAAGGCAAATCCCGCCGTCCTCAAAGCCCGCGCCGGTCGTTTTCTTTTCGCCTTTGAAGCGAAAATAATAGTTGACAGGGCTCCCGGCTCATGGTAAAAATACGACTGTTCCTAGAGTTCCTAGTAAAACAGTAGTATATAAAGGAGAGATACGTGTCGACTTTTTTAATCGTGGTCTTGAGTATCCTGGGATTTGTGGCTCTCGTCCTCGGCGTTTTGATATGGCTGTTTTTTCACCAGGGCGGATGCTGCGTTAAAAAAGCCAGGGCGAAACTAACCCGGAAATGCTCGACCGTTCCGAGCCGCTGAAGCCCACGCCGACCGGCAAACCCTATGCCTCACGTAGATCGGGCGCACTCATGGAGAAAAGGTCTTCTCCATGAGTACAGGCCAAATCGCCGCACGTCCCCGAAGCGGCGCATTTGCTGCGTCTTGTAAATGTCGCGGAGAGGAGATCGTCCGCCGGGCGGCGGCCGCCTCGTTGGCAAAATCCGCCCGCCCGTGTATGATAAAAGCCGTTTTTTTATAGGAGAGAATCATGGGTCCGATCAAGAATGAAGTCGCGGTCATGTTTTCCGGGGGGATCGATTCCCTCCTGGCCGCCGTCCTCCTCCAGAAGGAATTCGACAAAGTCCACCTGATCACCTTCGACAAGGGATACCTCGAATTCGGGGTCAAGAACAACCTCCCCAACGTCGAGCGCCTGCAGGCGACCTACGGCAAGGACAAGATCACCCATCAGGTCATCGATCACAAAGAGATCATCAAGCGCATCGCGGTCAGTTCCTTCCTCAAAAACCGGAAGAAATACAATGCCGAAACGCGCTGGTGCGTCGGCTGCCGGCTGAGCATGAACACCGGCGGCCTGCTGTTCGCCCTTGAAAACGACCTCGTCGGCTACGCCGACGGCTCCAACCGCGAGCAGATCCCGGCGGCGGCCAACTTGACCGGGACGGCCGAGAACTACCCGAGTGTCGTCAACGGCGCGAAAAAATTCGCCCGGGAATACGGCGTTCATTTCATGACTCCGACGTACGAGTTCGGGAGCCGCGAGGACCGCCGGACCAAGCTGAAAGAGCTGGGCTATGACATCGATTACCTCAGTCTGGATGAGAGCAAGAAACTTTCCGGCCTGGTGACGAAAGGCCTCGGGAAACGGTCCCAGCCCATATGCTTTTCGGGCTGGCTCATTCACTGGAAGCGCAACTTGTTCGGGAAAATGGTCGAGCAAAACGAGTCGATGACCGTCGACTACGTCACCTCGAAACAAAACGGGATCGTCCGCGAGGTCATCCGGGATTATTTCGCCGACAAGGGAATCGACATCGACCAACTCGTCCGCGCCCGAAAGGCGGACCCGCGCGGAAAATTCGAACCGATCTTCGTTTAACGAATCACCTATAAGATATGGAAATCAAATTGTCCCTTCGACAATTTTAATTTCATCTTCCGATAAGCCGTATAGCTCGTAGACGAGTTCGTCGATGCGGCGGTCGGCGGAGTCGATCTGACGCTGAAGGACGGTTTTTTCCTGGTCGGTATTGGCAGAAAACTGGTGGTTATTAAGGTCATTAATTGCCTTAACTGAAGAAATAATTTTTCGATAACAATCATTTCTTTTAATCTTATCGATTTTCGGTACCGAAATTTTTCTTATTCAGCGAGAGTCGTTTGCCGGAAATCGTCCTTTGTCGCGATAGAAGAAGTATTTACATACAAATAGGAAAAAAGTTTGCTGTTAAGGATACCTAATAAAAAAAGTGTCTGTTCTTCGTCTTGAGAATGAAGAATGAAGGGATTAATATCCTTTTTATAAACAAGCTTTTCATCAGAATACGCACACATCAAGCGATCTTGACGGTTTATTACCCTTCTGATTAAAACCTTTGGTTTGGCGTTATAGAATGCACATAAAGAAGATTTATTCGACATATCAGTGTAAGCAATATTCTCTTTAGAAAGAATATATCGGTAGACTTGACCTGTCTCAAGGAATGGATAAAAGTCTTTTTTTGGTTTTGAGGAAAGGACAAACATATTTCCAGATAGGCCTTGGGTTGAAATCGTAATTTCACCCAAGGAGATAAAATCATATTTTTTCTGCAATCGTTGTATGATACCGGCGGCGACAGGATCAAGGATTACTTTAAAATCCGGTGGTTGAATGAGGTCGTTTGATATTTCAAGAAATGGAATATCTTCCAATCTTGAAATAGATGCTTTTTTGGGGTAACGATAGATTAAATATAACCGGGTAGGTTTTCGAGAAAGAATATAAACTCCGGTATCGACATAGGCATTTTTAAAAACATCAAATGGAAGATTAATAAGAGATATAACGCCATAGTTCGTAAACAAATACTCGCGTAATTTCGAATAATTTTCCCCTGTTTGCCAGGTAAGGGAAGAAATATAACCGAGCAAACCCGCTGAATTGAGTTTTGTCAGTTGAGATAGAATGAAAATTACAGATGAATCAAACTTACGCTCAAGTTGCGGAAAATGTTTTACGTAATAATTCTTTTGATCATCAGACATTGATTCAATAGGAATATACGGCGGATTCCCTATTACCGCATCAAACCCTCCACCATTCATAATTTCCTCAAACCCGTCCTTCCCTTCCCAATCAAAAGCATTTATCCGATATTTTTCATCATCCTCATACAAACCCAATTGCTTTCCTTCATAAAAATCTGTCCCAATAAGAGAATTCCCACACTTGATATTATTCCCCAGATCAGGCAACGCGCGTTCGTGGAAAAGTTTTAGTTGCTGGGAAATAGTCTGCTCGTTTTCTCCTTCGAGCACCTTAAGCAAGAGCGAGAGTTTGGTTACTTCCACGGCCTGCGTGTCGATATCAACGCCGTAAATATTGTTGAGAAGGACAGGCAGGGTCAAGAATACGGAGAGCGGCAGTCTGTTTGGGGGTTTTATTTTCGAGCAATTTCCGGACCGTATTTTTTACAATGTAGTCGACGATATACGTTGGCGTATAAAAAACTCCACCGGCCTTTTTAACTTCGGGTTTATCCTCGACCTTTGCCTGGTGCCCGGCGGTAAGACGGATCACTTTACCAAGAAATTGCTCATAGACTTGGCCGAGAATGTCAGCGGGGAGCACGGAAAACTCATACGGGCTATCGGGATAATACAGGTTCTGGATTATGTGTTTTAATACTTTGTCGTCGATAGTGAGATTAAGGGTGATATCGTCCGGGATTTCCTCCCGACCTTTTTCCGGCCTAAAATGAAAAAGGCCTGAATTATACCGTTCGTCGGCTTTTTGGAAAACGGCTCGCAACCGGGGATAAACGTTTTCGCCGTTGACATGCGAAAGAAGCTGACCATAATACTCAATCCCGCGGTCTTCGCAGATACGCAGGAAAATAAGCCGGTCAATCGTGCGCTGAACGGCGAAATTAAGCTCGCGCGGGGAAAGTTGTTCATTCCGGATCGCGATATTGCGTGCCAGCAGGTCGCGCCAGTTCTCTATTTCGGAGAGAAACGCATCATCCACCTCCGTAGTGCCCTTTTTCGCCTTATTGGTTTCAGC
>JAPKZG010000029.1 GCA_026393895.1 Candidatus Aminicenantota bacterium | reverse complement strand
GATCGAAATCCGCGACGACCGGAACCGGTCCCTCTGGAAGGGTTTAACGGGACCGGACGGCCGGGTCGAAACCCCGGGCTGGAAAAGCCTCGGTTTGCGTCCGACAAACGATTGGAGCAAACCCCGCCAGTGGGTTATCGCCCGTCTCGGGGAAGATGTCGCGATGATCGCCTCCGACGAGTCGGAAGGCGTCGAGCCCTACCGTTTCGATATTTATTTTGACTGGAATCCCGAACCCCGCCGGTTTCAGGGAACGATTTACTCCGAGCGGGGAATCTACCGGGCCGGCGAGACCGTCCACCTCAAGGGTATTCTCCGGGAGCGGGCAAAGGGCGCCTGGGCGATTCCCGCAATCCGCGAAACGAACCTTGAAATCCAGGATCCTTTTTCGAAATCCGTGTTCAAAGCCAAATCCGCCCTGGACGCCTTCGGATCCTTCGCTGTCGATTTCGAAACCCGCGAAGACGCCCCGCTGGGGACATATTCCGTCACCGCCGTCATTCCCAAGTCTGCGGCGAACGCCGAGGAAACGCGGATCAACGAAACGTTTCGGGTCGACGCCTTCCGGCCGGCCGAATTTGAAGTCTATTTGAAGTCGCTCCGGGAGGCCTATGTCTTCGGGGACACTTATGAAGCCGAGGTCCGGGCGTCCTATTTGTTCGGGGGCTCGCTTTCCGCCCAGAAAGCCGCCTGGTCTCTCCGGTTGAATCCGACCTGGTTTACCCCGCCGGGGCATGCCGGTTTTATTTTCGGGCGGGAAATCGAAGATTGGGGCGAGGACATGCCGGCGGAAAGAAGCCGGCTCGTGGGTTCGGGCGAAGGCACGCTCGACAAGGACGGCCGGATGACGGTGAAAGTCCCGCTGGTTGCGGAAAAGGAACGGGGAACCCTCAGCGCCGACCTTGAAGCAACCGTACAAAGCGCCAGCCGCCGGTCCATCTCCAGCCGGATCCAGACAACCGTCCATCCGGGTGATTTTTATATCGGGCTGAAGCCGTCCTCTTCGTTCCTGAAGAAAGGGGATCCCCTGCTCGTCCAGGTCATCGCCGGCCTTCCCGATGGAACGCTTCAGAACGGCCGCGCCGTCTCGGTCAAGCTCGTCAAGCGCGTCTGGAAATCCGTTCGCAAGGCGGGCTTAGGCGGACGCCTGGAATGGATTTCGGAAAAATCCGACACGGAAATCGCGGCCCAGGACGTCAAGACTGCGGGTCCCGAGCCCGCGGCCGTCCGTTTTCAGCCCGACCAATCGGGCTTCTATATGATTCTCGCCGAAGCGCTGGACGGATCCAAACGTAAAGTTTCGACATCGACGTATGTTTACGTCACAGGCGACGATTACGTCCCCTGGGAACGGTCGGATGACGACGTGATCGAGCTTGTGGCCGACGCCGATTCCTACAAACCCGGAGACACGGCCCGCATCCTGGTCAAGTCTCCGTATGAAAAGGCCAAAGCCCTGGTGACCGTCGAACGCGAATTCATCATGAAGTCCGAGGTCGTCGAGATCTCGGGTTCGACATCGGAGATCGCTGTCCCGATCACGTCCGACATGATCCCCAACGCGTTCGTATCCGTTCTCCTCATCCAGGGCCGGACGTCCAACGCCTCCGTCGACGCGGTCGAAGATGCCGGCAAACCCTCGTTCAAAATCGGCTACCGCAACCTGTCCGTCGACCCGGCCGAAAAACGTCTCGGCCTGGAAATTCGGACGAACCAGGCCGTATATAAACCGGGCGATTCAGTCGAGCTTCGTCTCAAGGCCAGAAATTCCCGGGGCGAAGGCACGGCCGCCAACCTGGCCGTGGCCGTCGTCGACGTCGGCGTCATCAACCTGATCGGTTATCAGACGCCCGATCCGTTTGCAGCCTTTTATGGCGATCGGCCGCTGTCGGTGGAAACGGCCGAAACGCGGGTCCATGTCGTCGGCCAGCGGCATTTCGGCGAAAAAGGCGAAAACCCCGGCGGCGGCGGTTCCGACAAAATGGCCGGCTTGTCCCTTTCCGAAGTCCAGCTCCGCGGGGACTTCAAATCCACCGCCTATTGGAACCCGTCAATCACAACGGATGCCGAAGGAAAGGCCGTGGTGAAATTCAAATTGCCCGACAACCTGACGACGTTCCGGGTCATGAGTGTGGCCCAAACCATGGATTCCCGGTTCGGCCGGAATTCCGCAGATTTCAAGGTCGCCAAACCGCTTCTCATGATGCCGGCCCTGCCGCGCTTCGCCCGGGTTGGAGATTCCTTCCAGGGGGGCGTGTTGCTCACGAACAACGGCAGGACGAAGGGGACCGTCCGGCTTTCGCTGAAGGCCAGCGGCCTTATGACCAAAGACCGCTTGGAACAGACATTCGACCTCGAACCTGGCGCCTCGCGCGAAGCCCTGTTTGCTTTCAAGGCGGAGACGGCCGGACGGGCCGTACTCGAATTCCGGGCGACGATGGAAGGGTATTCCGACGGGCTCGAAACCGTTGTTCCGGTCGAACATCCCCGACCCATGGTCACGCTCGGCTTCTCGGGTCAGGCGGACGTCAAGCAGGAGGAAATCGTCCGCATTCCGCCGGACATTTACCCGGATCTTGGAGAAATCGACCTTCGGGCTTCCGCCTCGGCCCTCAACGGGCTGCGGACGCGCCTGGACGAACTCGTCGATTATCCCTACCTCTGCCTGGAACAACGCCTGTCCCGGGTCCTTCCCTTCCTCATCGCTTCTCCGGTCATCCGTGATTTCAAGCTGTCTTCGCTCTCTCCGGCGGAGAAGGACAAGATGGTCCGCGATTCCCTCCGCGAGGTCTACGCCTGTCAAAAAGACAACGGCGGATTTTCCCTGTGGTCGGACTCCGCCTTCGACTCCCCTTACGTCTCGGCCTATGCCGTTTTCGCCCTTCTCAAGGCCTACGAGGCCGGCATCCCGATCGACAAATCCCGGCTGGAATCGGGTCTGGATTACCTCCGGACCATTCTGAAAACCAAGTACGACTCGGTCGCCTATCCTTACGATCACCGCGGCTGGGCCTCGGTCCAGGCCTTCGCCCTCTATGACCTTGCCCTTGCCGGCCGGCCGGAGGCGGCCTACGCCGAAAAATTGTTCCAGGAACGCGAGGACCTTCCGCTCTTCGGGCGGGCGCTCCTTTTAAAGGCCTTCCACCGGTTCGGACCAGGGTCGGAGGCGGAAAACACGCTGGTCCGGGAATTTCTCAACCAGGCCAAGATCACCGCGGCCGACGCGCATTTCGAGGAGAGCGACCCGGCGGGTTTGAGCTGGATCTATTCCTCCAACACCCGGACGACGGCGATCATCCTCCAGGCGCTTTTGGAAACCGGGAAGTCCGGACCCGTCCTTTCGGGCGCGACACGTTGGCTCGTTCAAAAAAAGAGCGTGTCCGGCTGGCCCTCGACCCAAGAGAATTTCTTCGTCTTTTACGCCCTGAACGAATATTATCGCCGGGTCGAAAAAGGAACGCCGGATTTCAGGGCTCAGATCAGGCTCGCCGAAAAGATCCTGTTGGACGAGAGCTTCCGCGAACCGTCCGCCGAATTCCGGGCGGCCGTCCCCCTTGCAGCTTTTCCCAAGGATCGGAATCTCCCCTTCCTGGCGGAAAAGACGGGAACGGGCCTTTTGTATTACAGTCTCCGGATGTCCTATGCGCCCCAAAAATCCCTTCCGCCGCAGGACTCAGGCTTCGCTGTTTATAAAAAAATCGAAACCACGGACGGCCGTCCGCTCGCGGAAATCAAGGCAGGAACGCTGGCCGTCGTGACGCTGGAAATCGCCGTTCCCAAGGAAAGCCTGTTCGTCGTCGTCGAAGATCCTCTTCCGGCCGGATTTGAAGCGGTCAACGCGAATTTCCGGACGGAGAGCGAGGAACGCCTCCGAACCCTGGAAGCCCTCGATGAGAACGACGACCGGCCCTGGTGGGACGGGTTCCAGCATGTCGAAATGCACGACAACCGGATCCTTCTGTTCGCCGACTCGCTGCAGAGCGGCGTCCACCGCTACCGTTATCTTGTCCGGGCCCTGACGTTCGGCGCCTTCGGCGCTCCCGGGGCGCGCGTCCAGCAGATGTACGCTCCCGAGATCTACGGCCGTGGGGCGGAGCAAACGGTCAAGATCGTCAAGTGATCCGCATCCGGAAGCGAACAGGTTATCGGCTGCTCGGAGCGGCGGTGCTCGCCGCCGCCGTTTCCTTCATTCTCCCGATTCCAAAACGGCGCTTGTCTCCGCTGCCCGTCCTTTCCCTGAACCTTCTGGACCGGTCAGGGCGGCCGTTGCGCGAAGTCCTCTCGGATGAAGGCGGACGCTGCCGCTGGGTCACGCTTTCGGAAATATCGCCCTATGCCGTCGGGGCCGTGATCGCCGCCGAAGACCGCCGTTTTCCGGTTCACGGCGGGGTCGACGTTTACGCGATCGGCCGGGCCCTGGCCCAGGCCGTCCGCCGGGGCCGCGTGGTCTCCGGCGCCTCGACCATAACCCAGCAACTCGTCCGCAACATCTATCATTTCCCCCGAACGATCTCCGCGAAAATCGCGGAGAGCTGGCTGGCTGTCCGGATTGAACACACCCTCTCCAAAGAGGAGATTCTCACCCAGTATCTCAACCGCATCGCCTATGGTCGCCAGGCCTACGGCCTCGAGTCGGCGGCCCGGTTTTATTTCGACAAACCGGCCCTCGATTTGAGCCCGGCCGAGGCCGCCTATCTGGCCGCCCTGCCGCGCTCCCCCGGCCGGTTCCTCCCGGGACGTGATTCCGCCCTCCTCCGAAGGCGCCGAGACGTGATCCTCCGGAAGATGGCCCGTCTCGGTTTTCTGTCCGCCGACGCTCTTTCCCGGGCTCTCGCCGAACCCGTCCGAATCACGGCCGTGACCCGGGTTTTTCAGGCGCCGCATTTCGTGGAATATGTCGTCTCGGGGCTTTCCCCGGCCGAGCGGAGCGGCTATTCGGAAATCCGGACGACGTTGGACCTTCCTCTTCAAATCAAGGTCGAATCCCTGCTTTCCGGCCATCTCCGGTCCCTCGAAAAAAAAGGCTTGACCAACGGCGCCGTCATTGTCCTGGAGAACGAATCCGGAGCCGTCCGGGCGATGGTCGGTTCCTGTGATTTTTTCGACGAAGGCCATGACGGCCAAGTCAACGGGGCGCTCTCGCTCCGCCAGCCCGGATCGACCCTCAAGCCGTTGACCTACGCGCTCGCCCTGGAAAAAGGGATGACCGCGGCGACGTTGATCGACGACGCACCGTCGGAATTCGGGTCTTTGGATGGATCGTTCGCCCCGGAGAATTACGACGAACATTTCCACGGCCCGGTCCGGCTTCGCAGCGCCCTGGCCAGTTCCTACAACGTTCCCGCGGTCGCCGTCCTGGACCTTCTCGGTCCCGATCTGCTTTTCCGGAAGCTTCAGGAAATGGGTTTCCGCAGCCTTCAAAAAGACGCATCGTTTTACGGGATCGGCCTGACCCTGGGAAACGGCGAAGTCACTCTCCTGGAATTGGCCCGGGCGTACGCGGCCTTGGCCTGCGGCGGTCTGTACAAACCGGAACGGGTTATCGAGACATCCGTCCGGAAAGACGGCCGCCCTGAACCGAAACGGCCGTCTTTCGCCGCCGTGCGCGTTTTTTCGGCCGTCGCGTCGTATCTCGTCACGGATATTCTGTCCGACCACGACGCCCGCGTTCCCACCTTCGGTTATCGCGGCCCCTTGAATCTTCCCTTCCCGGCGGCGGCTAAAACGGGAACGTCCAAGGATTTCCGGGATAATTGGACGATCGGGTATACGCCGCGCTACACCGTCGCCGTCTGGGTGGGCAATTTCGACGGTTCGCCGATGCACAACGTTTCCGGCATCACGGGCGCCGGTCCCCTGTTTCGGGACGTTATGCTGCTTCTCGAAGGAACGGGACCGATCCTTTCCTTTGCCGAGCCCCCCGACCTGATCCGAGCGGAAATCTGCCCCGTCTCGGGGGAAATTCCCTCGGCGGCATGTCCGGCGACGATCACCGAGCTGTTCGACTCCGGATCGGTTCCCCGGACGGAATGCCGGCTCACGCATCGGAGCGCGGCGGATCCGGGCGCGTTGCGCCTTGTCGGACGGTCCTCCGATCTCATCCAAATCGTCTTCCCGCGAGACGGCGATGTTTTCAAAATCGATTCGATCCTGCGGACTGATTATCAAGCCTTGAACATGCGAGTCCGCGTCGCGGCCCGCCCCTCGCCGGAGACCGTTGAGTGGTGCATGGACGGCGTCCGGGCATCTGTCGTCGGCCCCCCGTTCAGCTGGGGTTGGAAACTCCGGCCGGGTTCTTATATCCTAACGGCCCGCGCCGCCATGAACGGAAAACCGGTCGAGAGCCGTCCGGTGAAAATCCGGGTGTTATCCTGAGGGGACAAACGTGAAGCGACGGAAAGCGTTGGCCGTTCTCGGAGCGGTTTCGTTCTTCGCCGCCCGGCCCCATTTAAATTCCGCAAGGAGCAAAACCATGAAAAAAGAAGTGAAAACCGACCGGGCGCCCAAGGCCATCGGTCCTTATTCCCAGGGCATCGTCGCCGCGCCGTTTGTTTTTTGTTCGGGCCAGATTCCCATCGACCCGGCCTCGGGCCAGGTCGTTGAGGGCGAAATCGAAGATCAAACCCGTCAGGCGCTGAAAAATGTTTCGGCCGTTTTGGAAGCCGCCGGAAGCTCGCTCGACCGGGTGGTTAAAACCACCGTGTTTCTCCAGGACATGAACGATTTCGCGGCGATGAACGCCGTATATGCCGAGTTTTTCCCCGCTCCCGCGCCGGCCCGGGCCGCCTTCCAGGTCGTCCGGCTGCCCAAGGACGTCAAGATCGAAATCGAAGCCGTCGCCCTCCTTGATTGAGCCGCGCCGCCGGCTTCGGCAAAATCCGGTCGACGGACCGGGATTAATTTTCTTTTTTTAGGGAATCGAGAAAGTGCTGCAAATCGGCCGGTAACGGGGCTTCGAATTCGAGCCAGGCGCCCGTTTCCGGATGGCGGAATCCGATTTTCCGGGCATGGAGAAAAAGCCGCGGAATCTCCCGCCGGAATTTACTCGGCCCGTAAATGCGGTCGCCCGCGACGGGATGCCCTCCGGCGGCCATGTGTACGCGGATCTGATGCGTCCGCCCCGTATGCGGCCGGACCTCGACGAGGTCGAACTCCCCGTATCTGGCCAGGACGGTGTAATCGGTGATGGCGATCCGGGGCTTACGACTTTCGATGGAAAACTTCTGCCCGTTCCGGGGATGACGGCCGATCGGCCAGTCGAGCGTCCCCTCCCGTTCCGGAAAATGTCCCCAGAGCAGCGCCAGGTAGATTTTTTTCACTTCCCGGTTCTTGAACTGGCGTTTGAGTTCCTGGTAGGCCTTCAGACTTCGGGCCGTAACGATCACGCCCGAGGTCTCGCGATCGAGGCGATGGACGATCCCGAGACGATCCTCGGGTCCGATCCCGCGGACTTCCGGGAAATGAAAAAGGAGGGCGTTGACCAGGGTCCCGAACCGGCGTCCCGCGCCCGGATGGACCAGCAGGCCGCTCGGCTTGTTGATCACCGCCAGGTCTCCATCCGTGTAGAGAACGTCGAGAGGGATGAACTGCGGTTCCATCGGGGCCGGCGTCGGAATTTCGATTTCGGCTTCAACCAGGTCGCCCACCCGGAGGGAATAGCTGGACTTCTTGAATCCGCCGTTGACACGGACCTGATTCTTGTCGACGAACCGCTGGAATTGCGCCCGGGTGAATTCGCGGACCTGGCGGCAGAGAAAGACGTCCAGACGAATGCCTTCCCCGAAATCGGCCTTGATGCGAAAGACTTTTTTATCCACGCGAACGTTTCTTGAACACGCGGAGAAGGATCAGCCCCGCGGCGAACGCGGCCAGGCAGAACGCCTGGGAAACGGACAGACTTAAAAAGGCCGACGGGCCTTCGAACAGGTAGCCGCTGGAGGCGTGGTCGCCCCGGAACCACTCGGTGAAAAACCGGATGACGGCGTAGTTGATCATGTAGAACGAAAAGACCCGGCCGTCGTATTTTTTCCGGCGGAGAAGAAGATAAAGGACAAGGGCGTTCGCGAAATTCAAAATCGATTCGTAGAGTTGAACGGGATGGAGGTCCTGGTGGATCGGCACGCCGGTCAAGGCGTGGGCGTATTCGTCCTGAAAATTCGCCGCCCAGGGCAGCGTGCAGGCCCGGCCGTAACAACATCCGGCCAGGAAACATCCGATGCGGCCGAAGCCATGGCCGAGGGCCAGGGCCGGAGCCGCGATATCAGCGATTTTCCAGGTCGGCAGCTTGTATTTTCGGAAATACCACAGGGCGAACAGGACGCCGAAGGCCAGTCCTCCCTGGAATACGCCGCCCGACCGGGCGATCCAGAGGAGTTCTTTCGGGTTGGCCAGGTAGTAGGAGAAGTTGCCGATGAACAGGGTCAGTTTCGACCCGATCAGCGAGACGATCATGATGTAGAAAGCGGCGTCGATCAGCCGGGTCGCGTCCAGCCCCTGGCGCCGGGCCTGACGGTAGAGGAGCCAAATGCCGCAGGCGACGCCCACGGCCATGAAAAACCCGTATGAATGAATCGTCAGCGGACCGATTTTAAACAGAATCGGATGCATGCGGCCTCCTGAAAATGACGCTCGAAATCAACAGGACGGCCCCGATCGTGATGGAGGCGTCGGCCACGTTGTACGTCGGCCAATGGAATTTCCCGACGTGCATTTCGACGAAATCGACGACGTAGCCCCGGGTGATCCGGTCGACGACGTTCCCCAGGGCCCCTCCGACGATCATAGCCAGGGCCAGGCGGGCAACCCGTTCCTTTTCCGTGGTTTTCGAAAAATAAAAAATGACCAGCCCGAGGGCGACCGCGTTGAGAAGCAAGAGAAGGACCGGCGTCCACGGTTGTTCCGTGCGGTTAAATATGCCGAGAATGGCCCCCTTGTTGTGAATATGGGTCAGTTCGAGAAAACCCGGGATGACCGCGATCGAGCCGTAGAAGGAGACCGTTTTAACGATCAGCGCCTTCGTCAATTGATCCAGGACGATGATCGAGGCGGACAGGGCGGCGTGAAGTCCGTATCGTTTCATCGCGTCCTCACGCCCCGGCCACGACGTCTTCGCATCGCCGGCACAGGTCGGGATGGGCGGCGGACGTTCCCACATATGTCGAAAAATTCCAGCAGCGGCGGCATTTCAGGCCCTCCGCTTTTTCGACCCGGACTTCGGCTTCCTTCGCGTCGGACCGTTCGACGCGGACCGCAGAAACGATGCAAAGGGCGGCTAGAAGGTTCTTCCCGGATTCGACCGCTCCGAACGACGCTTCAGGCACGCGCAGGATCACGCCGGCTTCGAGGGCGTTGCCGATGAGTTTGGATTCGCGGGCTTTTTCCAATTCCTTGAGGATGATTTCACGCAAGGCGAGGAGCTCGCCCCATTTCTTTTGCTCCCCGGCCGATAGCCATGTTTCCGAAAAATCCGGGAAATAAGCCAGATGGACGGATTCCTCCTTGCCCGCAAACGCGGGCAGCACGGCCCAGGCCTCGTCGGCGGTGAACGGCATAAGCGGAGCCAGGAGACGGAGGGAATCCTGCAGGATCCGGAACAGGGCGGTCTGGGCCGACCGCCGGACCCGGGCGGTTTTGGCCGAACAATAGAGCCGGTCCTTGAGGACGTCGAGATAAAACGCGCTCAAATCGACCGTGAAAAAATTATAGGCGGCGTGGAAGACGGAATGAAATTCGTATTCATCGTAGGCCTGGAGCATCCGGCGGCCGATTTCGGCGCTTCGTTCGAGGGCCCAGAGATCGAACGGCTCCATCTCGCCGGCCTTGAGGGCGTCGCGGTCCGGGTCGAAATCCTGGAGGTTTCCAAGCATGAACCTCCAAGTGTTGCGGACCTTCCGGTACGCCTCGACGAGATGCTGAACGATGCCCCGGCCGAAGGGCGCGTCCTCCTTGAAATTCAACATGGCGATCCACAGGCGGAGAATCTCGGCGCCGTTTTGGCCGATCACGTCCCGCGGCTCGACGATGTTGCCGGCCGATTTCGACATCGCCTTCCCCTGCTCGTCCAGGACGAAGCCGTGGGTGATGCAGGCCCGGAACGGCGAGGCGCCTTCGGTGCCGACGCCGATCAGAAGCGAACTGTTAAACCAGCCGCGATGCTGGTCGTGGCCTTCGATGTAGACGTCGGCCGGCCAAGGCAGGTCGGGACGCCTTCCCAGGATGCTTTGGCTGGCTCCCGATTCGAACCAGACGTCCAGGATGTTGTTTTCTTTTTCGAAGTCGCCGCCGCCGCAAGCCGGGCAGGCCGTCCCCGGAGGAAGAAGATCGGCGGCCTGTTTTAAAAACCAGGCGTTTGAACCTTCGCGTTCGAAGATGTCGGCCACATGCCGGGTGAGCTTATCGTCGGCGACCACTTTGCCGCAGGAGGCGCAGACGAATGCGGGAATCGGCACGCCCCAGGACCTTTGGCGGGAGATGCACCAATCGGGACGGTTTTCCACCATCCCGGCGATGCGTTCCTCTCCCCAGGCCGGGATCCAGCGGACCTTTTTGATTTCCTCAAGGGCCCGGCTGCGCAGGCCGTTCCGGTCCATGGAGATGAACCATTGGGCCGTGGCCCGGAAGATGACGGGGTTTTTACAGCGCCAGCAGTGCGGGTAGGAATGGGTGATCTCGCTTTCATGCAGGAGCGTCCCGGCGGCCTTCATATCGGCGTTGATCACCGGATTCGCCTCGAAGACATTCAGCCCGGCGTACTTGGAAACGTCGGCCGTGAATTCGCCCTTGTCGTCGACGGGCGTATAGATATCGAGGCCGTTGGCCAGGCCCGTCAGGTAATCCTCGTACCCGTGGCCGGGGGCGGTGTGAACGCATCCCGTTCCATCGTCGAGGGTGACGTAGTCGGCCAGGACGAAGACGGACTCCCGGTCGATGAAGGGATGGCGGGCCTTGAGGCCGGCGAGGGTTTTCCCCTCGATGGTCGCCAGGATTTTCGGATTATCGAGGCCGAGGATTTCGGCGATGACGGGTACCAACCGCTTGGCGACGAGATAGGCCTCTTTTCCCGCTTCGAACACCGCGTATTCATGTTCGGGATGAAACGCGACGGCCAGGTTAGCGGGAAGAGTCCAGGGAGTCGTCGTCCAGATGATCACCGAGACGTTCCGTCCCTTCAAGACGGGGGCCCGTTCGCTCAAGTCCGAAACGATCGGAAACTTGACGTAGATCGAGGGCGACTTTTTATCCTTATAGACGATTTCGGCTTCGGCCAGGGCCGTCCGGCAGGTCGGGCACCAATGGACCGGCCGTTTCCCCTTGTAAACGTCGCCCGCTTTGAAAAATATCGCTAGGCGGCGGAGAATCTCCGCCTCGTACGAAGGATTCATCGTCAGGTAGGGTTCGTTCCATTCGCCGAAAACACCCAGGCGCTTGAAATCCTCCCGTTGAATGTCGATGAACTTCAAGGCGTAGGCCTTGCATTCCTCCCGGAACGCCGTCAGCGGCATGTCTTTCTTTTTTTCGCCGAGAATCTTGTCCACGTGGATTTCGATCGGCAGGCCGTGGCAATCCCAACCCGGGACGTAGGGTGCCAGGCGCCCCTGCATCGTTTTCGATTTGACGATGAAATCCTTGAGGATCTTGTTCATCGCGGTTCCCAGGTGGATGGGGTTGTTTGCGTAAGGCGGGCCGTCGTGAAGGACGAACGTTTTCCGGCCCTGCCGCGAAGCGATGATCTTGTCGTAGAGGCCGGCCGTCTCCCATTTCCGGAGCATCGCCGGCTCCATTTCGGTCAATTTCGCCTTCATGGCGAAATCCGATTGGGGAAGGTTCAGCGTTTTTTTGTAGTCTTTTTCATCGGCCATGGAATACTCCGCTTTTTCCCTGCGGGATCGCCTGTCCTCCCCGCCGCTTCGGCGCGAGGGCGCCGGATCAAAGATCCAAGTGACGCCCTATTTTATCCGCATCAAGCAAAAAGTCAATGGAAGTCCGGGCGGGAGAGCGCTTACCCAATCCTGATGATTTCCGTCAAGCGGACGCTCCGTTTTTCAGCGGGGCGAGGAGCTGCGCATGTTTGATTTTCTTTTTTCCGATTGAGTTCGCTATTAATCCCATTCTCCCCGGCTGATCAGGTGCTTTGGCTCCGTTAAGGCCCATCGCGTAGGACTCCACCAAAAGGAGTCGCTCGGATCGCCTGCCGCCCGCATTCTCAAAAAAGAACGCGGGGCCCTTCAAAACGGAGCTGACGGCTGTGGTCCAGGTCTTCTCGCCCTCCCGCCCGCGGACTACCGGGGCAGACAACTTAATGACCGCTGCGGTCAGTCCAGCCGGTAGTGCGCGCCGGCCGAAACCGGATTGGCGTTCGCCGCCCGGATGATCATCAGGGCGACCTGCAGGCCGTGCCGCAGGCGGATGATGTCGGGGTCTAGAATGGCTTCGCGGTAGAATTTGTCGATCCGGTGCTCCAAGTATTCCAGGTCCGCCTTGGCTCGCTCCAGACGCTTAGCCGTCCGGACCAGGCCGGCGTAATTCCACATCGTCGAGCGGATCGTCAGCCAATCCTGGTTGATCAACGCCGGATCGACCTCCTCCGGATGTTTCGGGTAATACCATTCGTGAATATCGCTCTCGGCGAAACCCGGCGCCGGGGACCGGACGTCGCTCAGGCGGCGTCCGGTCCGCGTTCCCCAGACCAGCCCTTCGAGAAGCGACGTGGAGGCCAGGCGATTAGCGCCATGAAGGCCGGTGCAGCTCACTTCTCCGACGGCATAAAGCCCGCGAAGGGAGGTTTTTCCCCATGTGTCGACGAGTACGCCGCCGCAGCAATAATGGGCGGCCGGAACGACGGGAATCGGTTCGCGGCTGATGTCGATTCCGTACCGCAGGCACGTTTCATAAATATTGGGAAAACGAGATTTCACGTCCACCTTGGCGTAGGACGCCAGGTCGAGAAGAACGTGGGTGGCGTTGGTGAGAATCATTTCCTCGTAAATCGCCCGGGAGACCTCGTCGCGGGGCGCCAGATCCCTCAAGCCCCCGAGCTTATCCATGAACGTCCTACCGTCCAACGATTTCAGCCGAGCGCCTTCGCCCCGGACGCTTTCCGAAATGAGAAAACCGTCGCAATCCCGGTGGTAGAGGACCGTGGGATGGAACTGGACGTATTCCATGTGGGCGATCCGGGCGCCGGACCGTAAGGCCATGGCGTACCCGGAGCCGACGGCCGTTTTCGGGTTGGAGGTGTTGAGAAAGACCGTCCCGCATCCCCCGGTCGCTAAAACCGTCCGGCCGGCGAATATCGTCCGCACCCGCCGGGTTTGGTTATTCAGGACATATGCGCCGAGACAGGCCGGTTCTCGATAATACGCCCTCGGATCCTTGCTGTGGTGCGGGACCGTCAATAAATCGACGGCGGTATGCCCGGCCAGGAAATGCACGTTGGGAATGCGTCGGAGAGCGGCGATGAACGCCTCTTCGATCGTCCGTCCGGTTGTGTCCCGGAAATGAAGGATACGCCGCCGGGAGTGGCCTCCTTCCTGGGCGAAATCCAAATCGTCTTCGCCGTTGCGCGAGAAATCGATTCCGAGCTCGCCGATCAGGATGTCCTCAACCATCGGCTTGCTTTCGGCGACCAGGACGTCCACAGCTTCGGGATTGTTGATCCCGTCCCCGGCCTTGAAGATGTCTTCCCGGAGGAGATTCGGATCATCGTCCGGGCCGAGCGAGACGATTCCGCCCTGGGCGTACCGGGTGTTCGATTCTTCCAGGTCCGGCGACTTGGAAATGATGATGATGTTCAAACCGGCCTTCGCCGCGGCCAGGGCCGCCGCCGCGCCGGAAATTCCGCAGCCGAGGATCAACACGTCGGCCCGAAGCCGTTCCTCATCTCCGGACATTCCTACTCTCCCCTCGTTTCGATCTCGAGACTGAGGTCGATCGAATGAATCGAATGCGTCAATTTGCCGACAGAAATATAATCCACTCCCGTTTTCGCGACGCGCCGGACGTTTCGAAGGTTGATGTTACCCGAGGCCTCGAGCTTTACCCGGCCCCCGATAAGCCTCACCGCTTTTTCCATTGTCGAAACGGTCATGTTGTCGAGCATGATCCAATCCGCACCGGCGCCGTCGGCTTCGAGCGCCTGGGCGATTGCGGACGCTTCCACTTCCACGCGGAATTTTCGTCCGTAAGCGGCCCGGACCGCGGCGACGGCTTGCCTGACCCCGCCGGCGACCGCCAGATGATTGTCCTTGACGAGGACCATGCTCGAAAGGTCTCGGCGGTGGTTTCGGCCTCCGCCCATGCGGACGGCGTATTTTTCCAGGTCGCGGAGGCCCGGAGTCGTTTTACGGGTGTCGAGGATTTGAACTCCCGTTCCGGCGATCGCGTCGACATAAGATCGCGTCGTCGTGGCGATCCCGGAGAGCCGCTGGATGATGTTGAGCGCCGTCCGTTCACCTTTAAGAATAACCGCCGCCGGGCCTCTCAACTCCGCCAGAATCCGGCCGGCGCGGAACGGGGACCCGTCCCGCAGCCTGCTTTTGACAATGACCTTATGATCCAACGTCTTGAAGACACGGCTGAAGATTTCGATTCCGGCCAGAATGCCGTTCTCCTTGGCCAGAAGGACCGCTTTGGCCGGCCGATCCGGGAGAACGATCGCCGCCGTCGTCACGTCGCCCGAAGGCATGTCTTCCGCCAGGGCGCGGTCGATGATCGATTGGACGTCTCGAATCTTCATTGTTTTTTCGATTATAGGCCTTCGGGGAGGGAGCGTCAAACCGGCGTTCCGACGGCCGCCCGGGCGGACGACGGAGTTAAAAAGCGAATTGACAGGGAGCGGAACGGCGTGGGAACATATCCCCGTGTTGAAACGCCGAACGCCGATCATCATTTTATCCTTCGTTCTCTCCGGCTTTCTTTTATATGTCCTGTTCCGCCGTATTCCCCCGGGGGATTTCTTCCGCATGATTTCGTCCCTGTATCTCCCCCCGCTCCTGGCTTACATGGCGATCAGTTTGACGGCGGCTTTTTTGAGGGCGTGGCGCTACCGGATTCTCCTTCGTCCCGTTCCAATCGGCTGGCCGGACATCATGATCGTCACCCTGGTCCGCAACGCCTTCGACGACCTTCTCCCCGCCCGGATCGGTTCTCTTTCTTACATTTACGTCCTCAATGATCGGTTGGACAAACCGTTCGAAAACGCCGCCTCTTCGTTCGTCATCGCCTTCATCTATGATTTTCTGACCCTCGGACCGTTCGTCCTTCTGGCCGTTTTGGCCGTGGGCGGCGGAGGCGCCGCCGGGATATCGACGGGCGCGCTGGTTGCAGCCGCGGCGGTTTTTTTCGTTTTCTTCGTCCTCATCGCCTGGAAGATCGCCTTTTTCGTCCGCCTTGCTCGTAACGTCGCCTTCGCGCTCGTGAAAAGAACCAAATGGATCCGGCGGCCGGCCGTCGTCCGGGCGTTTGAAAATTTGGATCAGACGGTCGATATCCTGAAGAGAAAACAGAGCCCGGGCGTCATGCCGGCCGTTTTCCTTCTTTCGTTTTTCGTCCGGCTCGGGAAATATCTCTCGCTTTTCGTCCTCCTCTTCGCCGTCCTGCGTAGCCAAGGTGTATCCTGGGGCGACCTGAGTTTTTGGAAAACGGTCCTCGGCCTGACCGGGGCAGAAGTGACAGCAGCCTTGCCGGTCAAGGGCCTGGCCGGGTTCGGGACCTGGGAAACGGCCTGGTCCGCGGCCCTCCAATGGATGCGGTTCGACCCCCGTCTGGCGATTCTCTCCGGCCTCGGAATTCACCTGGTGACGAATCTCTTTGAATACACCCTCGCCCTGTCTGGCCTGGCCGTCCTCGCCATTCGCCGGAAACGTGATAGAATAAGCGAAAATTCATGACCATTTTCGAGGATCGTTTTCATCTCGGGCCGGTCGATTTTGTCGCCGTCCTGAAGACCGCCCTTTCCCGGGGAGGCGACTTCGCCGAACTTTTTTTTGAATACCGCCTCCATTCCTCCATCATGATGGAAGAAGACATCATCAAGGAAACGGCCGAAAGCGTCGGCCTCGGGCTCGGCGTCCGCGTCTGGGCCGGGGAACAAACCGGATACGGATACACAAACGACCTTTCTCCGGAACGAATGAAAAAAGCGGCCCGTTCGGCCGCGGCCATAGCCCTGTCCGCGAGCGCCCCCGGTCCCGTCGCAGACCTCGTCCCCCGCCCGCCCCTCTCCGGACTTTACCCGGTGCTGGAACCGGCCGAATCCGCCGATTTGAACCGCAAAATCGGCCTGGTCAAGGATGCCTACGCGTCGTGCCTGAGGGTTTCCCCTTCCATTAAAAAGGTCAAGGCCGGATGGGGTGATCTCGTCCAGCATGTGACGATCGTTAATTCCGAGGGACTGCTCGTCTCGGATGTCCGGCCGATGGTCAAACTGACGTGCGTCGCAATCGCCGAAAAGGGCCCCGTCCGGGAATACGGTTTTTCGGGGGGCGGCGGCCGGGTGGGACTGGAGGCCTTCGCCGCGGGCCGCACTCCCGCCGTAATCGGACGGGAGGCGGCGGAGGAAGCGCTCCTATTGCTCGAAGCCGCCGACGCCCCCGCGGGCGAAATGCCGGTCGTTCTGGCCGCCGGCGACGCCGGCGTTCTGATTCACGAAGCTGTCGGCCACCTCCTCGAAGCCGATTTCCACCGCAAGAAAACATCGATTTTCTGGAACAAAATGGGCGCCCGCGTCGGGTCGGAACTTGTTACGATTTACGACGACCCCACGATCCCGGCCTCGCGCGGGTCCTACGCCGTGGACGACGAAGGGACGGAACCGCGCCGGACGCTGCTGATCGAAAACGGCGTCGTCTCGGGCCTTTTGACCGACAAACTTTCGGCCAAAATTCTCGGCCGGCCGCTGACCGGGCACGGCCGCCGTCAGGATTACTCCGAAATCCCGATCCCCCGCATGGCCAACACGTACATCGCCGCGGGCCCCCACGACCCGGAGGAGATTGTGAAATCGGTGAACAGGGGATTTTATGCCAGACGGCTGACCGGCGGACAGGTGGAGGATTCGGGGAAATTCACGTTTTCCGTCAGCCTGGGTTACCTGATCGAAAACGGCCGGCTGACGCGCCCCGTCAAGCAAGCCACCTTGATCGGCACCAACATCGACATCCTGAATCAAATCTGCATGGCCGGGACGGACCTGGAGTTCGGGCAACAGACCGGAACCTGCGGCAAGGAGGGCCAGCACGTTCCCGTAAACGACGGCTGTCCGACGCTGAAAATCGCCTCAATGACGGTGGGAGGACGGGGATGACCGGTTCCCATCCGGCCGGCGACCTGAAATCCCTGGCCGAGAAATTCGTCCGGTTCGGACTCGCCTGCGGGGCCGACGAAGTCGAAATCGGGATCGGTGACGACATCGAATTCGGGGTCGACGTCCGGGTGGGCGAAATCGAGAACCTCGTCGAAGCCGGCACCCGGTCGATGGGCGTCCGGATCATCAAGGATCAAAAAACCGCGTTCGCCGGATCTTCCGACCTTTCGCCGGAAACGATCGAGCGTTTGATCCGGAACGCCGTCCGGAGGGCGGAACTCGCCAACCGGGACGCCTGCGCCGGTCTGCCGGAAACGTTTTCCTCGGCGGTCGATCCCGCGGAACTCGATCTTTACGATTCCGAAATCGCCGTCCTCGACCCGCAAACAAAAATCGCTCTGGCCACGGAGACGGAACGGATCGCCCTGTCCGACCCAAGGATCATCAATTCCCACGGCGCAAGCTGCGACACTCACGTGGGGCACGCGGTCCTGGCCAATTCCAAGGGATTCCTGGGCGAATACCGGAAAACGTACGCCGGCCTGAACGTCAGCCTGCAGGCGGGGGAAACAGACGACCTGGTCGAGGATTTCTGGTTTTCCTCCAAAACGCATCTGGCCGAATTGGCTCCGCCGGAGGAAATCGCCCGGACGGCCGTCGCCCGGACCGTCCGCCAGCTGAAACCCCGCAAAGTCGAGACCCAGCGCGTCCCCGTGATCTTCGAGCCGATGATGACCGGGAGCCTGCTCGGCTTTCTATTCGGGTGCCTCACCGGCACCGCGGTTTATCAAAAATCGACGTTTCTAGCCGAGCGCTTAGGCGAACGGATCGGGCGGGAAAAGATCACGGTGATCGATGACGGCCTCCTTCCGCGGCGGCTCGGTTCGAGCCCGTTCGATTCCGAGGGTGTCCCTTCGCGCCGAACCCCGGTTGTCGAAAACGGCGTTCTGAAAACCTTTCTTTGCAACACCTACGCCGCCCGGAAAATCGGCCTGGCCACGACCGGCAACGCCGACGGGGCCGGCGTCGGTCCGAGCAATTTCTACCTCCAGCCGGGGAAATCCACTCCCGGGGAAATCATCCGTTCGACGCGGAAGGGCCTTTATCTCATCCGGACCTTGGGCCACGGGCTAAATCCGGTGACCGGGGACATCTCCCAGGGCGCGTTCGGGCTGTGGATCGAAAACGGGGAATTCGTTTATCCCGTCTCCGAGATCACGATCTCGGGGAACCTGGGCGACCTTCTCATGAACATCGAAATGATCGGCGACGACCTGACGTTCGACGGATCTGTCTGCGGACCGACGATCAAAGTGGCGGAAATGCAGATCGCCGGGCGATCCTGAATGGCGATCATCACCGTCATTTCCCCCAAGCAGCTGGTCGAATTGCGGGCCTTCATCAAATCACAGGACCCGGAAGCCTTCGTCATCGTCAACGACTCATACGCCGTTCTGGGCCGGGGCTTCAAAACCCACCATGTCGGCTGACACTCTTGGAGAGAAACCCTTTTCTGGGTTTCTCTCCAGGCTTTGCCGTCCTCCCTACCGCTTTGGTGCGAGGGCAACGTTCCAGCCCCGCATCTCTAAGGTCGATAGCGGGAAGCTGTCGCTGCCTCTCATCCAAGGAAGCCTCTCGCGATGACCTTTATTAAGCGGGACACATTATAACCATTGGGAAGCAATCCCTTTTCCGGACTTCTTTCCAATGGTGTTCAGTACTTGTTGAAATGCGCGACCGCGGCGCGGCCGCGTTTCGGGACGTGAAACAGCCCGGCCTCGTCCTTCCAGTATTTCGGCGAATCCCGGTACTCCTCGACGACGGAAGTTTCCGCCGGGTATCCGAGCGCCAGGACGGAATCGACCCGCAGATGTTCGGGAATTCCGAGGATCGATTGGATTTCGGGCCGGTCGATGGAAATCAACCAACAGCTGGCGATTCCCTCACCGGCTGAGGCCAAGGCCATGTTTTCGACGGCCGCCCCGACGTCGTATTCGTACATTTTTTCCCGGACGTTCAGGTTGACGAGGACGATGATATAAGCCGCCGGTTCTTGCCCCGGAATCGGATTGCCCAGGGGATGGATGTAAGCCGCCCATTTCAGACACGGGAAAATTTCTTTCCGGAGGGCCGGGTCGTCCACGACGACAAACTCGAGCGGTTGGAGGTTGGCCGCCGACGGCGCGAGACGGGCGGCGTCGACAAATTTTTCCAGATGTTCCCGGGGAACCTCTTTCAAACTGAACTGGCGGATGCTCCGGCGCGAGGCGATCAATTCGTGGATGTCGGTCTTTTGCTGTGGCATCTCGGCCCTCCTCATCTTTTTATACGAAATCCATCGATCTCCGGTGTCCGCATCTTCCGGTCCAGGGCCCGGGCCGACGGGGTGACGGCCAAGCCGCCGCGCGACGTCACCCGGAGTTCGGGCGGAAGCATCCGCCCCGAAGCGAGCGAGGCGTCAATCGAGTCATCCAGGGAAACCGGGTTCTCATACCCGCCGAGGATCAGATCGGCGCAGAGAAACGCCGAGGCCGCCGCGGCGGCGTTTCGGGTGAAACACGGGATTTCGCAACGCCCGGCGACGAGGTCGCAGACCGAACCCATCGTATTTTGAAGCGAAATCGCGGCCGCGTTGCAGGCCTGGACGGCCGTTCCGCCCACGGCTTCGATGACGGCCGCGGCGGCCATCGCCCCGGCCGCCCCGATTTCGACCTGGCAACCGGCAATCTCCGCGGCGAAGGTCGCTCGCCGGGCAAAGACGAGCCCGACCGCGCCGGCCGCAAACAAAGCCCGGACAATTCCTTCGCGGCGGATTTTCAGATCCTGCTCGAGTGTCGCGACAACGCCGGCCAGAACGCCGGACGAACCTCCCGTCGGCGCGGCGCAAACGACGGCCCCGCTGTTCGAGGCCTGCATCACCGCCATGGCCCGGGCTGCGGCCCTGACGGGCACGCCCCCGATCGCCAGCGCCTTCCCTTTTTCCGCAGCGAGGATTTTCCCGGCAGCCGGCCGAAGAAGCTTCAGGCGGATTTCCAGAGGATCAAGACCGGCTTGAATGGATTGTTTCATGATTTGGAAACGCCGGAGCATTTCCCCGACCACGCCGTCAACAGAAAGGCCGAGGACTCGAGATTCGTTGAGCCGTCCGGCCGGCCCCGCCGATATTTTCCGACGCCCGGCCAGGGCCGCAAGGTCCGCCGCGCTTCGGAACAGCGGCTCGGCCGCTTGAGGGAAATAGACCGGCGACGCTTTTAAGCGGGCGATTCCGCCGGCCGATAGTCGTAGATTCCGACAGAACGTGCTTTTTCCATCGATCCAGACGGCCTTTCCCTCGATTTCGACGATGGCAAACGACCCTCCGCCGGTCGATTTCGCCAGGAATTCAAGGTGCCGGCCCGATGCCGCCGACAAGCCGATGCGGACCATGTTCGGATGGTCGGCTCCGGCGAGGCGGTGGGCCTTGAATTCGATCCGGATCCCTTCGTCCCGGGCGATCTCAAGCGCCCTGTCAAAACGATCGTCCGTCAAGGTCCAGCCCAGAAGTCCGGAGGCGAACGCCCGGTCGGCGTTTTGCGTCCGGTAGGTTTGAACATAGGAGCCCCCGCGATCGAAGGCGAAGACGGCCCGAACGGGCTTCTCCCCGAGAAGCATCCGGCAGGTCGCCGCAATGTGATGGGACCCGGCCGTATGCGAACTGGACGGCCCCCGCATCACCGGACCGATCACGTCGTTGAAAACGGAGAAAAACGATTTTCCGGGCATGGAAGCATTATACTCCGGTATGATATGACAAAACGCAACGAATCAAGCCGGCGGAGGGCATCTCCATGAGTTTGTATGTTTTCGGCGTGGACAGTGGAACCCAGACGGTCAAGGTCATTGTCGTCGAGGTCGATTCCGGCCGGCAGGCGCGGTTCAATTCCCTCTGGCGGACGCTCGTTCCGGAATTCCGGGCCGCCTCATCCGGCGGCCTTCGTTAATAAACCTGCCCTTCGGCGTATCCCGTGTCGTACATTGCCACGACATTCTCGACCGGAATCGACGATTGCAGGTTATGGCAGGATGCGAGAATATATCCGCCCCCTTTGCCCAGGATCCGGAGATTGAGCCGGACTTCCATCCGCACGTCCTCCTCCGACCCGTAAGGCAGGGTGATTTGATTGTCCATTCCGCCGTGAAAAACGACGGCCCCGCCGAAATCCCGTTTGAGCGCCACCCGTTCCATGCCGGGGCAGCGCCATTGGATCGGATTGAGGACGTCGATCCCCGCTTCGATCAAATCCGGAATCATCCGGCGGATGTTCCCTTCGTCAGGATGAAAGACGAAGGCCCCTCCCTCGTGGGCCAGGTTGATCATCCGTTTCATGCCCGGGAGGAGAAACTCGCGGATGTGACGGGGCGCAATCATCAAATCCGTCGGATCGCCCAGATTCTCCGCGACCGGGCAAAGCGTGACCCGGTCGGGAATGCTTTCGAAAATCCGAAGGGTGTCCTGGTAAGCCAGGTTGAAAAGCTTGTCCAGGATGTAATGCACCATCTTGGGATTTTCAGCCAGGTCCGCCAGCGCCTGGTCCGGACCGCGCAAATTCCTGTAGATCGTGAACAGTTCGGACCCGCCGGCCTGGACCGGATAATCCTCGAACCCCTTGACCTGATCGGCAATCGTCGAATAGTCCCACCAATCGGGGCTGGGCCATTTGTAATCGCGTTCGATTTCCTCCGCCGACTTGAAATCGGCCAGGGGATGCGTGACGCAGGTCTCGAAGGCCCCCGCTTCGTGCCCGACGAACGAAAACCGGCAACCGAAGGCGTCCAGGCCGCGGGGCCGCGGCAGGCCGACATAGACGGCCTTGGGCTTCACGACGAAATCGATATGCAGCCGTTCGAGGGTGGCCCGCTTGTTCGGGCACCCGAGATAGGTCATCAATTGCAGGGTGAAATCGTTGGTTCCCCAGTAGTCCATCGGAACACGGTCCGGTTTCTCGCGGCGGAGAACCGCCAGCCAACGTTCCAGCGGGGTCATGCTCATCCGTCGGTTCCCGTCCCCTTTCTCAGTGGCGGTGAATGTCCTTATGCATGATGCTCCTCATCCGGCTCCGTCGTTCGTCGGCCGGAAGCTCGCCGAGCTTTTTATTCATGAACTCGTCGTCCTCTTTTTGAAGAAGGTTGGCGACAAAATCAATGACGCTCGGCGGAAACACGCCGTTCCGCTCATACAGGTCGCGGTTTTTCAACAGGATCCGGCTGGATCCGACGCAGCTGGACGGCAGCGCCGTCAGCCGGGAGACGAGTTCCTTATTGGCGAAAATGTCGCCTTTGACGTAGAGTTTTTCGGCCAAGGCCAGGGGGGATTCCCCCCCGGGCGCCTTCGCGTTTCCGGAAAACGCCCAATCGGCCGACATGACGATTCCGGCCAGAAGAAGGTGGATCAAGGCGCTTCCGTCGGGTGTGCGGAGTTCGACGGTTTGACGGCTGTCGCCGGCTTCGTAAGACGCGGGGTCCTGAGGGTTCACGGCCTGGGCAAGATGCCGTTTGTTCGCCCAGGCAAGAGGAACACGGATCATCGCCCCTCGGTTGAGGTCGCTCCAACAGACGAACGTCGGCGCCTCCTGGTGAGGAACGAGGCGCAGGTGGGCTTCCTCTGATAGGGAGCCCGAGTCGACGGTCATGATGTTCTTGCCGTCGCGCCGCAGTTCCGTGTGGAAATGCAGGCCCGTGCCCGCCACCCCTTCCTCGAGCTTGGGAGTAAAAGTCGCCGCGTAGCCGTTTTGCCAGGCGATGTTCCGGATCAGCCACCGGCCGAGGACGACGTCGTCGGCCATGTCCGTGATCGGTCGCGGAAGAAATTCGACTTCCAGCTGCTCGGCCCGTTTGCCCTTGATTTCGGCCAGGTCGCTCCGGACGCTGTCCACGTATCCGACCTCGCCGTGGGCATATTTCACCGCCCCGGTGATCTGGGTGATCCGGCTGAGGATTTCGTTGACGATCGGTCCGGATTTGAGAAACGGCGAGGCGTTGTGATATCCCCCCTGGACTTCGGCCGGAAAAAGTTCGGGGCCGCGCTCGCTGAGAAGATAGAACTCGATCTCCCCGAGCGCATGGAGTTCCAGCCCGGTATTCTTCCGGAACAGGTCGGCTGCCCGTTTCAGGATATTGTCGGGAGCAAAGGGCGCGGGTGTTCCGTCTTTCGTGAAATAGCGACAGACGAAATCCAGGCTGCGGTCGTCGAACGGGTTGAGAAACGCCGAGGAATAGACGGGCACAACGTAAAGGTCGGACATCGCCGTTTCGACCATCCCCTTGAACAGAGAGGACCCGTCGACGCGTTCCCCCTCGGCCAGGATCGATTCGGCCTGGGCCTCGTGGGCGACCGGGAGTTTGAGTTCCTTCAATTTGCCGTCGAGCGCCGTGTAATGAAACGTAATCCGTTCGAGACCTTTCTGCTCGATGACTCGGACGAAATCCGCCCGGGTAAAATCTTTTTGATGTTTGTCGAGAAGAGCCGATAAAGGATGGGAAAGGGCGAACGGAAAACGCGAGGAGGGCATGGACGAGCTCCTTGTCATTGAGGATGCCAAAAAAGCCTGGTCCGTGGACATTTAGTTTGTCTTGCCTTAACGGAAGATTTCTATTTTAGCGGAAATCAGGGGGATTTGACAACCCGAAGGCAAAGCGCGCGGAATCGCCGGCTTTCCGGTCCCTTCTCTTTTTCGGCGGCTCCGATCGAATCGGGATTTACGGGACGATGTAGGTTATGACCAGACGGGGACGATTCGTCGAAGCCGCCTCTCCGCTGTAAAATTGAAGATAATCCGCCACCGAGTCGTTGTCGTCGTCCACGTTGAAACGGACGCGGAATTGGGTCAATCCGGTCTTGTTGATGAACGGCAACGAGCCGGAAATCAATTTGGCGCTGTACCAGCCGTTGACGGACGTTTCGGCGAACGTGCAACACGGGGCCAGGTTCGCCGGAGATTGGAAATCCGCGACCACCAGGCTATTAGAGCCGCCGAAGGCGCCTTTTTTTACGTCCGCCAGCATATTGGCGAATTCCATGGGATTCTGATTGACTTGTCCTTGGCGTTTGACCTGAAGGGTGGCGGAAACGAAGACCGCGTTGTCGGGGATGTCGTGCGTATCTAAGGACAGGAAGGCCCGGAATTGTTTTTTTTGGGCGTTGTCGCCCACGTTCAAGCTCAGGGAGCCGGCATTGAGCGTCCCTCCCACGCTGCTGTTCTCCCCCGATTCCAAAACCCAGCCGTCCTCCGCGCCCCGGGAAGTATAGGTCCGGGTCACGGGGACATTGACCGCCTTCCAGCGGTTATAATAAACGTTGAGCAGGGGGACGAATTCGGTCTTCGCTTTTCGGCTGCCGGCGATGCTGGGATGGTCGTCGCCTGGACTTGCGGGGTAATACAACGTGTTGCGAGTTTGGGCGACGTGTTGAATGGCGTTGTTGTACCACCGATGATGGGCGTTCGGATCGGTCAGGATGTTATAGAAATCGAAGACAACGACGTTGTTGAAGGCATAGGCGTTCTGCGTCAGCCAGTCGAAGACGAGCCAATTGTTGAACGCGCGGGCGTTGGCGGCATAGGTATTGTCGGAGAGCGGCGGGGCCGTGATGACGACAAAGAGCTTGTCCGGCCGCGTCATAAAATATTTCAACAGATCGTTGTATACGTATTTCGCATAACCAACATTCAATCCGGGGTTCGAGCCGTCCGGCGGATCGTTCGGATTCCCCTCCAGGGCGGAGTTGGGAAAACAGCTCTTGAACATGATGATTTCATTCGGACCTGAGGGATCGGCAAGCGAACGAGTGTAGGACGAATGCCGGCCGCTTTCGGCGTACAGGGCTTTCATGATCGCCGCCGTGTTGGAGCCACGGAACCATTCCCGCCAATCCGGGATGTCGGTGCGGTCGCCGATGCCGTTGGGCCCCCACCCGTAATTCGTATCGCTGGTGAAATAATTGTTGGCGCCCAATTCTATGCCCAAATTACCATAACCGTCCTGGAGCCAATTTTCCCCCGTCGAATGATGGACGAATATCAATTTGACGACGCTCGTCGGCTTGGCGGGACCCAGGGCCTCCGGCCGAACCTGAGGGGATGCGTCGAATGTTCCGGCCGCGCTCAAAACAAAGAAAAGCAAAATACCCGCGGCTTTGATCCGGGTCGAAAGGCGATTGAAATTCGTTGATGTCTCCACCTGAAAAATATAAACCCGTCGTCCCGGGATGTCAATAAAAGAACCTCGGCCGGAAAATCCGGCGGCGGCGATTAATACAAAAGATACGGCTTCCGGAGGACTTCAAACTCCCCCAAGCCCTTTTCGAATCCGCGGACGATCGCGTCGGCCGCGACGCCTCCGAGAAGCGCCTTCCGGACGGTCGATGTTCCGCAAACCTTGTCGAAATATTCGTCATGAAAGACGAACTGGTCCGGATACATCTCCCGCAGGACGGAAATGATGTGGAGGGAGGTCCGGACGGGGCGGAAAACGTTCCGGTCGGTGACGTGGATCTGGCATCCGCCGCACCGTTCGTCTCTAAACTTGGAAAACGTCGGGGAAAACCACTGTTCCCGGAAAGTTACGCCGGGCAGGCGGAGGGCGTTGAGCCGGCCCGTCAGCTCATACCCGTCGATCCACGGCGCGCCGAAGTACTCGAACGGATGGGTCGTACCCCGTCCCTCCGAGACGTTTGTTCCTTCGATCAAGACCTGGCCGGGATATACGACGGCCGTGTCCACGGTCGGCATGTTGGGAGAAGGGGTCACCCACGGCAGCCCGGTCTCCTCAAACCACATGCCCGGCTTCCAACCCTTCATCGGGACGACCGTCAGTTTCGCCTTTTTCTTCAGGAATCGGTCGTTGATCAAACGGGCCAGCTCTCCGATCGTCATCCCGGGCCGGAGGGGAACGGGATAAAGTCCGATGAAACTGCTGAATTCCGGATATTCCAGGACCGGGCCTTCCAGGACGCGGCCGGTGATCGGGTTCGGCCGGTCAAGGACGACGAATTCGACGCCGCTTTCGGCGCACGTCTGCATGGCGTAGGCCATCGTCGCGGCGTAGGTGTAAACGCGCGTCCCGATGTCCTGGATGTCGAACACGAGAACGTCGATGTCGTGGGTCATCTCCGGCCCGACGGTTTTATCCTCGGCGGTCGTGTCAAACGACCGCATGAATTCATCGATATCCTTCAGCATGCCCGGTTGCGGTTTCTGCGACGGTCCGTAGAGACTGAAGACCGGAAGCCGATATTTGGGATCGACGTAGAACGAGACATACTCGCCCGCCTGAGCGTCGCCGCGAACGCCGTGCTCGGGCGCGTAGAGGGCGACGAGATTGACTCCCGGCGTTCGCCGGAGGATGGATATCGTGCTGTTCAATCGCCCGTCCACCCCGGACGGATTTGTGATCAGGCCGACGTTTTTCCCCCGAATCAAGTCCAGCCGCTCCGAAACCAGCACTTCGATCCCCGGCCGGACCCGCCCGGCGGGCTCGGCATATCCGGCCCCGTCGTCCGGTTTCAAGTCCGGTTTAGGACGGCAGGACGGCGCAAGAAGGCCCACGGCCAGCCAAAATCCGATCGCGGTCGCCCGTTTCTCCCATTGGGTCATCGGGGCCATGATTCTCCTCCCCTCGAGATCAAACGCTTTCGCTCTTTTCAAAGAAGTACGCCCCCAGCATCACCATCACCACGGCGAATCCGCTGAGAAGCAGGAAATCCAGAAGAAGGGGATGCGACGACACACCGATCAGGGTGCCTCGCAATCCATCCACACCGAAGGTCAGCGGATCGGCGTATGACAGGATCCGGATCCATGGGGGAAGATTTTCCAGCGGGTAGAGCGCCCCCGAAAGGAAAAACAGCGGAAAAATGATGAAGTTGATGATCAGGCCGAAACCCTGCATGTCCTTCATCCGGGAAGCGAAAATCAGGCCAAGCCCGATGAAGGTGAAGGCGATCAGGATCATGAAAACAAGCGCCCACAGAAACAACAAAAAACCATGGATGCGGAATCCGACAACGAAGGAGAGGGCCAGCATCAGCAAACCCTGGATCATCGTCGTCGTCGTCCCGCCGGCGATCCGGCCGAGAACGATGGACGTCCGGCTGACCGGGGCGACCATGATTTCCTTCAAGAACCCGAATTCCCTGTCCCACAGGACGGACAATCCTTGCATTGCCGACGAAAACAACAGGGTCATCCCCAGAATGCCCGGGACGAGAAAACGGACGTAATCCATACCCGCGGTCAATCCCGGCACGGGCATTTTGCGGAATCCGAGCCCGAGGAAAACGAGGAAAAAAAGAGGTTGGAGCAGCGAACCGATAATCCGGGACGTGGCCCGGACGTAGCGTTTCATTTCCCGGAGCCAGAGGACGTAAATGGCCGTGCCGTTGATGATCATGACCGGCGCCTCCTCCGGGTCATCATCCCTCGGTTCCGTTCAACGATGCCGGCCTCCTGTTCCCGGATCGTATGCCCGGTGAAATGGAGAAAGACGTCCTCAAGGCTCGGCTTCCGGAGGTGGACGCAGGCGACCGCAATCCCGTTTTGCTGGGCCAGGGTGACGATTTCCGGGATCCGGCGTTCGCCTTTTTCCACGGTCAGGTTCACGACCTCTCCCCTCCGGACATATTTTTTGACCCCGTCCAGGGAGGTAAACGCCTTGTCCAGGACATCCGTGTCGCCTTCGATTTCCAGGCTGATGACGTCACCGCCCAGAATATCCTTCAAACGGGCGGGCGTATCGAGCGCGACGAATTTGCCGTGATCCATGATCGCGATCCGGTCGCACAGGAAATCGGCTTCCTCCATGTAATGCGTCGTCAGGATGATCGTCACCTTCCGATCCCGGTTCAGCCGTCGGACGTAATCCCAGATACGGCGCCGGGTTTGGGCGTCAAGGCCCAGCGTCGGCTCATCGAGAAAGAGGACCTTGGGATGCTGGATCAGACCGCGGCCGATTTCGAGCCGTCTTTTCATCCCTCCGGAATATTTTTCGACCAGCGTTTTCGCCTTATCGGCCAGTTCGACGAGGTCGAGGACGTCGTCGATACGCCGCTTCCGCTCTTCCTTCGGCAGGCCGTACATCATCGCATGGAATTCGAGGTTTTCCCGGCCGGTGAGTTTCCCGTCCAGGGCGGTTTCCTGGAAGACGATGCCGATGTTTTTTCGGACATCGTCTCTGCTTTTCAGGACATCGAACCCGCCGACCTCGGCCCGTCCGGAAGTGGGCCGGAGAAGCGTGGCCAACATGTTGATGGTCGTCGTTTTTCCCGCTCCGTTGGGACCGAGAAGGCCGAACAGCTCTCCCTGAGGAACAAAAAAGGAAATCCCGTCGACCGCCGTCACGTCCCCGAATTTTCTCGTGAGGTTTTCAACCGTGATCGCGTTCATGGCGTTTTCTGCATCGAGACGATGATCATGCATTCCAGTCGAAGTCACAATGACCGATTGGTTAAATCTTCAGGAACAGCCGGTGCTTGTACAACGGGGCCGCCAAGCCGATCCACAGGAGAACGTACACGACGGCATAAATCAACGACCCCAGGACCGGTCCGGCCAACGGGGCGAAGAAATGCCCGTGGAGCCAGACGACGGGATTTACGGCCGCGCCGCCGTCCGAAACCTTGATCACGAGCAGGATTTTCGAAAGCAGCGCCGACCCGACGAACACCGCAATCGGATTGGACCCGATGACGAGAAAAGGCGGGGCCCACTGTTTCCACCGGAGGCCTTCGATAAGGACAAAACAAAGGCCGAAGACGATCAAGGCCATGCCGGCCGTAAAAAGAACGTACGAACCCGTCCAGAGGGATTTGTTGATCGGTAGATAAGGATGAAGAAGAAACCCGGCCGCGGTCAGGGGGATTCCGGCGGAAAAAACGCCCAGCGTTTTCCGGAAGATCGTCCGGAAACTCCGCATCCAATCTCCGAGCATCGTCCCCAGCAGCACGGTGACGACGGCCGGAAGCGTGCTCAAGAGCCCTTCCGGGTCGAAATCGGTCCTCAGCAAATGGCCCGCCAGAAGCTTCGCGTCCACATATCCCGGAAGATTTCCTACGGGTTCCAGGATTCCGGGTCCGAACCCGGGAACGGGAACAAACCGGAGAAGAGCCGTATATCCGGCGAGAAGAACGATCGAAAGCGCGAGCCGGCCGGCGGGCTTCGTTTTGAGATAAACCAGCGCTCCGGCCAGGTAACATAGGGCAATTCTCTGGAGCACGCCAGGAATCCGAACCGTGGAAAAATCGAACGAGGGAAACAGGTTGAGAAGAAATCCGAGAAGGAAAATGACCGCCGATCTTTTGAAAACCTTGGAAATCAGGCCGGACGCCGGCGTTCCTTCCCGCATCCGGCGACCGAACGAAAAAGGAATCACCAGGCCGACGATGAACAGGAAAAAGGGGGAAATCAGGTCCGTGACCGTCCAACCGTGCCAGGCGGCATGGCGCAACGGCGGATACACATGGCTCCAGCTTCCGGGATTGTTGACGAGCAACATCGCCGCGACCGTCAGGCCGCGAAACGCGTCGATGGAAAGAAACCGCTCGTGATGCACGATTCCTTCGTCCTCCAGCCGGTCTCTCGAATGCGGCGATTATAATCCAATCGGGTTCAAAGGAAAAGATTTTCATCAGGCCTCCGCCCGGACGTCAGGCCCGGGACGTCGGCCCGAAAGATGCGATCCGGCGGACGCCTTCGGCGAAATCTTCCGGGTCTCCGGCGAACGACAACCGGAGGAAACCCTCGCCCCCGGGCCCGAACGCGATTCCGGGAATGGCGATCACTTTCGACCGGACGGCTAAGGCGGCGGCGATATCCAGGGACGTCCCCCGGTCCGCCCGCCAGGAAGACACGTCGACGAACACGTAAAAAGCGCCTTCGGGCTCGGCAAACGGAAGTCCGAGGTCGTTTTTCAAGCACCGGACGGCCAGGTCGCGGCGGCGGCGCAATTCCCCGAGGTTTTTTTGCCGTTCGTCGTCCGCGCCGCCGTCGAAAGCGATCAGGGTGGCCCGCTGGGCGGGAACGGAGGCGCACGTCACGGCCATCTGGTGGATGGCGATCACGGGCTTGGCGAGCCCGGGCGGAACGACGCACCACCCCAGTCGCCACCCGGTCATGGCGAAGCTTTTCGAGAGACTGTCGACGACGATCGCTTCGGGAAGCCGGGTCCGGATCGATTCCGGCCGCGTCTTCCCGTAATAAATTTCACGATAGACTTCGTCGGAAATCGGGACGACGCCGCGTTCGGCCAGCGCCGCGGCCAGCCGATCGAACTCATCGCCGGCGTAAACGGCCCCGGTGGGATTGTTCGGGCTGTTGAGAATGACGGCTTTGGTTTTTTCGGTCACGAGGGATTCCAACCGCCGGCTCCGCAGGGCAAACCCGTCGCCCCGGTCCAGCGGATAATAAACCGGAACGCCGCCCCAAAGCCGGACGATTTTCGGATAAGCGGGAAACCCGGGGTCGGGGACCAGGACTTCGTCGCCGGGATCAACCAGGACGGCGAGCGACAGGAAAAGGGCCTCCTCGGATCCTGAAGTGACACACACGCGGTCGGGATCCACGTCCGGACCGGTTCGGGCCGCAATTCGCGCCCTCAATTCCGGGAGCCCCGCGTTGGCCGTATATCCCAGGGGCCACCGGCCGATCGCTTCAGAAACTCCATCCAACACCGCCCGGGGCGTCGGAAATACCAACTCCCCCAGTCCGAGATCGACGCAGGAGGAATCGGCCAGGTCGGCGATCTGCCGCAGCAGGGTTTTATCGAGCCCGGCGGCGCGGGCAGCCGTCCGCGGCCTCTTCACCGCCCAGCCGCCTTTCCGACCGGTTCCTCGGCCAACTCCCGGACGAGCTTCCGGTAGAGAGCCACCGCGTCCTCCAAGGACTGCTTCGCGACCTTCTCCCCTTCCGTATGAGCATCCTCGGGCTCGCCGGGACCGAGCATGAATCGTTCGCCGAACCCTTCGAGGTAGGGCGCGTCCGAGCCGAACGGGAGAATCGCCGTTTCGTAGCCCGGACGAAGGCCGAAATAAACCGGAGAGTTCTCGGAAAGGATTTCATAGCTGGCCCGCCCCGCGACCGTCTGGTAGACGCGGGTCAGAACGGCTCGGGAGGAAATCGCAAAGCGGATCATGACCGAGGCGGCGGCTTCGGCGGCGATGACGTTGGCCGCCGTCCCGCCCTCGATTCTCCCGATATTGATGGTCGATGAACCCAGAACTGGATCCTCCTCCCATTCGATCGCCCGTATCTCCTGGAGGATGTCCAATAGCCGGTCGATCGCGGACTCCCCCAGATGGGGAAAGGCCGAATGGGCCGCCCGGCCTTTTGTTTTCAACAGCAGGGAAAGAACGCCTTTATGGCCGAGAGCCATTTTATTTCCCGTCGGCTCCCCGATGACGATAAACCGGCTTCCGGGATTCAAAGAAGCCGCCGCTTTGGCTCCGCGGCTGTCCGTTTCCTCCCCTACGACAAAAAGAAGCCCGAACCGTTGAAAGCCTTCGGCGCGAAGCGCCCGTCCCGCGGCCATCATCGCCGCGACCGAGCCCTTGGCGTCGCAGGCGCCCCGGCCGCGGACCTCCGCGTCGTCCTCACCGCTCGGAAACGGGTCCGGGACCGTATCCAGGTGGGAACAAAGAACGACTTCGACGGGCGCCCCCGCCGAGGCAAAGACGTTCGCCCGTCCCGGTTCAACCTCCTGCCGGACGACCCGGAAGCCCTCGGCCTTCAGCCAATCGGCCGTGAAATCCGCGACCGCGCCTTCCCCTCCCGTCACAGACGGGATGTCGATCAACCGCCGGGTCAGTTGAATGACGTCCATGATCGCATCCTTCTCGGCCCTTCCCGAAACGCGTTCGCGCCGCCGGATCACCGCCGGCGTAATTTTCCGACGATCGCGATTTTTTCCGGAGCGACGTCCGATGTTTTTTTAATGACCCGCGCGGGCGAGCCGGTAACGACGACGCCGGGCGGAACGTCGGAGACGACGATCGCCCCGGCCCCGACCACGCTCCCGCGGCCGATGCGTACACCTTCCAGAACGACGGCGTTGGCCCCGATAAGAACGTTGTCCTCGACGATGACCGGGACCCGGCCCGGAGGTTCGAGAACTCCGGCCAGGACCGACCCGGCCCCGATATGGCAATTTTTCCCGACGATCGCCCGGGCACCCAGGACGACGTTCATGTCGATCATCGTCCCCTGCCCGACCTCGGCCCCGATGTTGATGACCGCGCCCATCATGATGACGCTGTCGCGGCCGATCTTGGCTCCGTCCCGGATGATCGCCCCGGGCTCGACCCGGGCCCGGACCCGGCGAAGGTCCAACATCGGGAGCGCGGAATAGCGGGCTTTGATCTCGGCGTGGACTTTACGGATTCTCTTCCGGTGCCCGGCCAGCCAAGACTCGATTTCGGCGTAGTCGCCGATCAAAATCCGGAAATCGGCAGTTCCGAACGATTGAAATCCGACGCCCTTGAAATCTCCGTCGGCGAACGTTCCCTGAACGTAGACCCGGGAAGGCGTCGTCTTGCGGCTCGAGGCGATCAATTCGGCCAGGGCCCGGGCATCCCGGCCGGCCGCGCTTTTCGGCCGCGGGCGGGTCATAAAAGCCCCCGCTCCTTCAACAGGGACTTGATGTAGTCCCGGTTGCTTTCACTGAGGTCGGAGAGCGGCGGACGCAGCGGTCCCCCGGGCAATCCGAGAAGCGACAGGGCGGCCTTGACCGCCATCGGGTTGGTTTCCAGGCGCAGGGCGGCGAACAGGTCGTAGTAGGCATAGTGGATCGACCGGGCTTCCTCGTGCCGCCCGGCCAGGCTGTGGTCGACGAGTTCGCGCATCACCTTGGGCAGGATGTTCGCCGCAACGCTGAACAGGCCGCTGCCGCCGAAGGCCATCAGCGGGTAGGCGGTCGTGTCCTTGCCGGTATAAACTTCGAAATTTTTCCCCCGGGCCAATTGAAGGATCTTGGCCAGATGGTCGAGCTCCTTCTTACCGTCCTTGGTTCCGGCGATGTTTCCGTGCTCCATAAGTTTGGCGTACGTTTTCGGCTCGATGTTGACGCCAACCCGTTCCGGGGCGTTATGGATGAGGATCGGCACGGGGCAGGCGTCGGCGACCCGCCGGTAAAAATCGACCAGCCCGGCCTGATTCGGCAGGACCAGGAACGGGGCGAAGACCACGACATAATCACTCCCGATTTTCGCAAACCGTTGGGCCCGGGCGATGGTCTGTTCGAGATTGTTGCAACAGGTGTCCGGAGCCACTTTGGCCCGGCCGGCGGCCTCCTCGACCGTGATTTCCACCATCCGGGTGACTTCGTCCTCGGTCAGGGAAGAATTTTCCCCCGTCACTCCGAGGGGCGCGAGTCCGTGAACGCCGCCTTCGATCTGCCGGCGGACCAGGATTCGAAGCCCGGGTTCATCCAGAGAGTAGTCCCTCTTGAACGGCGTCATTAAAAGCGTGTAAACTCCTTTGATCATGGGCCAAATCCTCCCTGTGGCGAAAAATCGCCTTCCGGGCCGTCGCCGGAATGAACGAAAGGCGAATCTGCCGGAGAAAGGGATCGAACCTTCACGGGCTGTGAGGCCCACTGGATTTTGAGTCCAGCGCGTCTGCCAGTTCCGCCACTCCGGCAACTATATGATTCTAATTAGATAGAATCCGATTTTCAACCCTCTCCGAGGACGTCAATTTTGGATCATTGACGTCTTTTTGACGTCCTCGAAAGAGGTTTTCGGCCACTTTCCGGACCGCTTCGTACTTGTCGGTGTCCGTCGGGTGAACGTACCGAAGAGTCATGTCCAGGGACGCATGGCCGAGGATCTTCGACGCCGTGACGATATCCGTCACCTTGACGAGGCGGTACGCGGCCAGGTGTCGGAGGTCATGGAAAACAAGCCCCTCCTCCCTGCCCGTTTCGATCTCGGCCGTCTTACAAGCGGCGTTAAAGCATCCTCTCACGTCTTTGATCCTTTGTCCTGTCTCTGGATTGAGGAAGATATATTCGCTTTTCCGCGGTAGCACGTCAAGTTCAACGCATATATCCGGGTCAAGCGGAACCGTCCGTTCCCGTTTGCTTTTTTACCCTCCGGCCGCGGATCTGATTCGTCTGGATGATTTCGTCGGCCTCCGCCGCGTAGAGGATGCTTTTCAAGAAGCTCAATTCCCGGTTCGCCGTCGCCGGGTTTATGCCGTCCTCTTTAATTCGCCGGGTGACATATCGCCGGACGTCTCCCGGTTTGATATCGACGAGGCGAGAGTCCTTGAATTCGCGGTTCAGATGGTTGAATAGAATTTCGTTTCTTCCCGCTGAGCGTTTCGATTCCCATTCAGCGGAGTCCAGTTTCATCTTGCCCTCCCCTGGGCGGCCGTTCCCTTTTTATAGCGGTCAAAGTTACCCCCGACGCCTTCCCATGCCGCGCCCGCGAGCCGACCCCGCCATCCCTCGAGGGTCGGCCTTTGCAACCCGAACCGCGGTCTTGACCCGCTCTCTCTCATCCGCCCGCGAAGAGGTCGCCTCATCCTTCTGATGTTCCCGAACCACGGCCATCTCGGCATTGGACCTTTCCTTCTCAATCACCTTGACGACCGTAACGTCGGCCTTGCCCCTCTCACGTTCCGCCGCTCGAGCTGCGGCGATTTTGTCCTTTGTAGGCTTCATGTTTCCTCCTCGGGTTTATGAGAATTTCAATAGGTTAGCTTCATTTGTTTCCCTTCACCTTATGCGCCTCGAGCCATTCGACGATGGCCCGCCGAAGGACGGAAGAGTATGAACGGAGTTCTTTTTCCCCGATCTCCTTTGCCATGTCCGCGTATTGCTGCGGGATGCGGACGATTGCCTGGACCATTCTTTCCTTTTCTTTTTTCATCATTTACCTCAATTACATTGTATTCGCTTAGAACCTATTTGTCAAGTCCATATTTTGATTTTTGGGGATGAATTGGTACGATTCGGAGACGATAAAAAACGATGATCTCACGACAAAATCCGAGATCATAGCATATCTTCGGATTTCGCTTGCGACTCTTGATCGACTCATTAAACGGCATGCTTTCCCATTCATTAAATTCGAGAAAAAAGTCTTTTTCCGCCGTTCCGAGATTGACGCATATCTCGAATCAAAGACGGCCCGCAAGAGATAACCCGCCCCCCGCTCGCGTGGTGAGAATATTCGCCCGTTCCGCCCTCTATCCTATTAGGTCCGGATCATCGCCTTTTTTTGGCGGCAGCGCGCATATATATTTCGTATTCGCGGTTGCCGGAGACGCGTTGACCAGTAAATTTCCGTATTTTTCTAGCGGTATTTGTTATTGGGGATGTTACCGGAACCTCTGTAAATGACCACGACACGCCGCTCGAATTTGTGATTTGAACGACACCTCCGGTTGTAAGGAGCGTTCCGTCGTAAGTGGTTGTGCCCCAGCCGGTCCCTAAGAGTTCATTAACAAGTAAATCTTCGCCAACCCACACAATAAAATTCGAGCTATATCCCGTATACGTCCCAATGATTCGGACCCGCGAAACGTATGTCGGCATATCAAAAACATTGTCGCCCACCCCGCTCCTGATCCAAATATTTCGGACTGTCAATGTCTTGCCGCCATGCACGCTCGCCGTCGCATTAATGTTCCCGATGCCGGTCGTGTCACCCGTCGCAAGAAATTTATTTATGCTACGCAAACCCCCAGCGCAAGCAAGCTGCGCCCCCCCCGGGCCAGGCCCAACCGCCGATCAGCCCGCTTTAGACGCCCTGGGGCATGTACGGCGCATTCCCCGGCCCCCTGGCGATCATTTTCGGAATTCCCCCTATCCGGGACCGCCGGACGCCGAATCTCCGGGGCATTTATCATTTTCCGGGCCTCCGCGAAGGCAGTTCGACGTCCGGCCGTGTCGTTCATTCATTCCGGCGTGGTTTTAATCAGCGGATTGAAAGCCGGGTCCGTGAATTGCCGCGCCTCTTCTTCACGTTTGGCCGCGTCCACCGCCTGGGCCGCTTCGAGGACGGCCGCTCGATCTTCGGGCAACGAATCACAGACGATCCTGGCCGGGTTCCCTATGGTAACGACGCCCTCCGCGGGTTCCCATCCTGGCCCAAATTTAAATACGTGAATTTCAGTTCTACAGGGCACGCCGAACGGGTTTTTAAATACCTTCCGCGCCGTCCTATCTATGTCCTCCAAATCCTGGCCATCTAGTGCGATTCGGCCATCGTCGCCGATTGTGGGACTCATGGCTTCATTCTCCTTTAGAATTTCCCATCTTTAAAATTCCGCCGATTAAATTCGGCCGTTTCCTTCGCCCGCTTCGGCGCGTCGGCCAGGAATTGAGCAAGCTTGGCCTCTTCGCGGGCGTACCAGGCGGCCTCTTCGTCCTTTGTTGCCGCCCGGTAATAGCCGCCGTCTTTGTAATTCGGCACATTACAAGACAAACAAGCCATCTCGGCGCCTTTGTCCCCTATCCAAACCGCCTTCCGACATTTCGGACAGATCATCAAAACGCGGTCAGCGGGAATTTTCGTTCCGCCCGGAAGCGTCCGCCATCCCTTCGGTTTCGTCGCGGATCTCGCTTCGATCATTTGCCGCAGGGTCGTATAGTCCGCGTCTTCGGCAAATCGCAAAACTAAAGCCTTGTCACTTATGTTCAACTTGCCGTCTTTTAGTTCCGCCGTTTGACGGAACGCCGGAAACGGATCGGAAAGTTGACGCTTTTCTAGAGGAAGAAAAAAACCTTTAGAAAAAAACTTGGCCCGACGTATTCACTTTTCGAAACCGAGATCGAGCTTGAATCGGAAATTTATTCGACGCCGGGATTGAATCCGTTCATCCGCGTAGCCCGCGACGTAAGCCACCCCTGGGGAGGATATCTCTCGGATATTATGAATATGCGGGTTACGCCCGAAAGCATCATTTACAAAGTCTGGACCCGAGCCCCTGGATTCAGAACCGGGAACGCCGCAAAGTATCGGAGCCGGAGGCGGATTGCCCGGGCCTTTTATTATCACAAGCAGGCCTCCAATGGGACGCCCCGGGAAGCCCTTTTCCGTAACATCAAGGCCGAGTCTATTGATGATATGGAAAAATCAATTGAGCGATTCCGGAAGGCCGGATACGGTCAACCCCTTCAAAAGAAGTATGCTCCGATTATTAAGCTGATTTCCCGTCTTTCGTTCAGGAAGGTCTAAAAACCCGCTTCAAGCGTCTTACATCATAAGGCGCAAAATCACCGCTAAGGCCTCACCTTTTGTGAGCCTCATCTGTAATACCGCGGCTAATCGTATCAATCTAAAAAATACATATTTTTAAAAAGCGTATTAATAGAGTATACGATCAACAAATAAAGTGTCACTGAAGATAATCCTAAAACAATAAATATTGTTAAATAACCAATAATATTATGTGTTAAAAGAAACGGAACAAGTGTAATCAATATTACGGAACATATAATCGAAACGTTTGGTCGGGACATTATATTTAATATAACCAATGTGTAAAGACGATTTTTCAGTATTTAAATCGTCTTTTAATATCTCATAACGGGAAATATTGAAGGAGGTAGGCGTCATTATTACCCCAATAACTTCTAAACGGTTGTGCCACGCCGCGGCATCGACTACTGCTGGGCCAAGCGCACTATTTGAGTCCTCAATGAATTTGCCAATGGATAACGCCCCGCGAAAAAGAATTTCGAGATATTGTCAAATGTTGTGTACGGGCGAGAGGTGAGCATATCCCGATGATCCTCTTTTAAGCCGCTTTGGCCAGGGCGCCATCCTTGAAGACGACGCCTTGAATCACCTGAGCCAGAAGATGAAAACCGTTGAGCTT
>JAPKZG010000097.1 GCA_026393895.1 Candidatus Aminicenantota bacterium | reverse complement strand
CCGGAGTACGAGCTTGCGCTCTAGTCTCTGCACCTTCCTCGCCGGACCGGCGAGGCTTGGCTCAGGATTACCCTTTCCGCGCCGCGGAGGGCGGGCTTCCCTGAGTTCACCCGATTCTTCGACCACGATCTCTCGTGGAAGCTGCAAGTAGCTTACAGCCAACCGCTCTGCCAATTGAGCTACCGGGGAGCATGCCGCGATAATTTAGCACGATGCCCGGGGAAATTCAAGGATGTTCGTCCTTGATTGCCCGGCGGGGCCGATTCTGATATCGTTTTTCCCGTCTTTTCAAAGAGAAGCGTCATGAAAACGATCGGCCTCATCGGCGGAATGACCTGGCACTCCACGGTCGACTACTATCGCCTCCTCAACGAAGACGTCCAGCGGCGGCTGGGAGGCTCGCACTGCGCCTCGATCGTCATGACCTCCGTCGATTTCGACGAGATCGAAAATCTTCAAGTCGCCGGCGATTGGGACCGCCTGACGACCCATATGATAGACGCGGCGGTGAAAACCGAATCGGCCGGGGCCGAACTTTTGCTGATTTGCACCAACACGATGCACCGGACGGCCGACGCGGTGGCTTCCGCCCTGGGCGTTCCACTCATCCATATTGGCGACGCCACGGCGACCGAAATTCGCCGCCGAGGATTGAAAAAGGTCGGGCTGCTTGGGATCCGATACACCATGGAAATGGATTTCTACAAGGACCGCCTCGAAAAAAAACACGGCTTCGACGCGTCCTCATTTCTTTCCTTTGCGCTCCGCCTAAAGGTGAAATGCCCTTCTCCGGGGACGCAACTCAAGTTACGTCCCCATTTCTTCAATTAACTCGCCCCTCATTCCCCATAGACCCACGTTCGAACCCGCCCGCATTTTGACTTTCCCTCCGGTCACGTGATATTTTGATACCTCTTTTTTGAAAGGACGAAGGATGTCCACTCCGGTCGAGCGTTGGGTCGAGGAACAGGAACGGATCTACAAGCCCAAGCGCGTCTATTGGTGCGACGGATCCGAAGCGGAGGCTCACCGCCTGATGGAAGCGGGCATGAATGAGGAAAAAATCGGATCGCAGCCCGTCTTTGCCCCGCTCAACCCGACGAATTGGCCGGAGGCCTACCTCCATCATAGCCATCCGACCGACGTCGCCCGGACCGAGCAGCTGACCTTCGTTTGCCACCCCGAAAAGGACCAGTCCGGCCCGAACAATAACTGGATGGCCCCGGACAAGGCCAAAGCAATGATGGCCAAACTCGCCGACGGGGCGATGAAGGGTCGGACGATGTACGTCCTTCCCTACATGATGGGCCATCCTGACTCGCCTTACGCCAAGGCCTGCCTCCAAGTCACCGATATCTCCTACGTCGCCGTATCGATGCGGATCATGACACGGATGGGAACCCACGTCCTGAAGAGAATCGGGACATCGGAACGGTTCGTCAAGGGCAGCCATTCCGTCGGCGACTTCGACCCGGGCCGACGCTACATCATGCATTTTCCCCGCGAAAGCTTCGTCTGGAGCATCGGGTCCGGATACGGCGGAAACGCCCTGCTCGGCAAGAAGTGCTTCGCTCTCCGGGTCGCCTCCTACCTCGGCCTGCGCCAGGGCTGGCTCGCCGAGCACATGGTCGTCATGGGGATCGAGGACATCAAGGGCCGGGTGACCTACATCACCGCGGCCATGCCCTCGGCCTGCGGCAAGACCAACCTGGCCATGCTCCAGTCGGCCCTCCCCGAGTACCGGGTTTTCACTATCGGCGACGACATCGCCTGGATGAACGTCGGCCCGGACGGAAAACTCTACGCCATCAATCCCGAGGCGGGGTTCTTCGGCGTGGCCCCGGGAACGTCGATGAAGACCAACCCGAACATGATCCGGACCCTCAAGGGACGTAACTTTTACCCGACGCTTTACACCAACGTCGGCCGGGACGTCGACACGAACGAACCCTGGTGGGAGGGGTTGGACGGACCGCCGCCGAACATGGAAGACTGGCAGGGCCGTCCCTGGAAGCCCGGCTCCAAGGAAAAAATCGCCCATCCCAACAGCCGGTTCACAGTCTCCCTCTACAATTGTCCGACGCTGTCAAAGGAATTCGACAACCCCAAGGGCGTTCCGATCTCGGCCATCCTGATCGGCGGACGCCGGTCGCATCTCATGCCCCTGGTCGTCGAGGCGTTCGACTGGTCGCACGGCGTCTTCATGGGGGCCCGGACGGGGTCGGAAACCACAGCCGCAGCCGCCGGGGCCGTCGGTGTTCTCCGCCGCGATCCCTTCGCCATGCTCCCCTTCTGCGGCTACAACATGGGCGATTATTTCCGCCATTGGATGAACACCGGCGCCCTGATGCGCAATCCGCCGAAAATCTACGCCGTCAACTGGTTCCGGGTGGACGAGAACGGCAAGTTCGTCTGGCCCGGGTTCGGGGACAACATGCGCGTCCTCAAATGGATCATCGACCGGGTGGACGGCAAGGTCGGGGCCAAGGAAACGGCCATCGGCTTGGTCCCCCATATGAACGACTTCAACATGGAAGGTCTGCCCATCCCCCGGTCCAATATGGACAAACTTTTTGAAATCAAACCGCCTGAATGGAAGGGTGAGGTCAAGGAAATCGAGAAATTTTTCGACAGTTTCGGGCGGACCATTCCCTTTGAGCTTCAAACGAACCTCGAAAAAATGGAAAAAGCCCTCAAGATTTAGATGGGAGGGGACAGGTCTTCAGCCCTGTCCCCTCTTAAAAGCGGTATCCGGCCTGTTTGGCGACCTTCCGGTAATCCTGCCCGGCGACCTCAACAACTTTGCACATCTCGTAAATCCGCGAGCGGAGGCGGATACCGATCCGGTCGACCAGCGTGTCCTCGGGTTTTTGCTGGGAGCCGAACCCCGTGGTTTTTTTGAACATCGGGGCGCGGGCGTCCACCTCGTCGGACGTGTCGGGATAATTTGAGGTGAAGATCGTCAGCCGCCGTTCGTTGTAACGTCGGTTGATGATATAGAAGATCGTCTCCTCGACCCAGCTCGAGGACCGCTGGGCCCCGAGCTCATCCAGGACCAGGACGTCGCTTTCGAAGATCGGCCTGAGGATGTCAGACTCGGAGAGGTCGGAATCGGGTGAGAAGGTGGCTTGGATTTCGCGGATCAGGTCCCGGAAATCATAGAAGATGCCGGCTGCGTTTTTTTTCGTCACAAGTTCGGCCAAGATGGCCGTCGCCAGATGGGTTTTTCCCACCCCGCAGGGACCGATGAACAGCAGGCCGACGTCCTGGGCGGGGTAATTGGCGATGAATTTTTTTGAAATCTTCAGGGCGTCTTTGTGGGAATCGTTATGGCTTTCGAAATTTTGGAGCGTGCACTTGCGATAGCGGGTGGGAATGCGGGTCCGTTCGAAGACGGCCGCTTCGGTTTTCGCGATGATACAGGAGCAGCGGCGGGCCGACGACCCTTTGTCCGATTTGACCCGGACCCAGCCGGTATCGAGGCATTTCGGGCATTCCGCTTTTTCGGTGTCCATCCTCGCCCTTTCCCGTTCAGTTCAAATATCCCCGCAACTGCTGGAGCGTGTGAGACCGGCTCAGCTTCCCCATGGCCGCCTGCTCGATCTGGCGGATCCGCTCACGCGTCAGCTTCAGGCGGTCTCCGATCTCCTGCAGGGTCAGCGGCCGGTCGTCGTCCAAGCCGAAGCGTAATTTTAGCACAGTCGCTTCCTTTTCATCCAACTCGCCCAGGATTTCGCGGACCTGGTTCTGGATGGAGGCCTTGATGATTTGGTATTCGACCGAGGGGGAAATCGGGTCGCCGATTTTTTCCTCCATCCCCTGATCGTCCGCGTCAAAACGGTCGCTGAGCGAAATTTCCTTGTTCTCGAGCAGCATCAGGGCTTCGACGTCGGAAACCGAGATTTTCATCAACTCGGCGATCTCTTCCCGCGTCGGCTCCCGGCCGAGCGTGGAGGACAACTGGACGATTTTCCGCTTCATTAAAAGCATCTGATCGGAGATCTTTTGGGGGACGTGGGTGACCCGGGCCGAGGCCGTGAGCGAATGGATCACCGCCTGCCGGATCCACCAGACTGCGTAGGAGATGAACTTGACGTTTCGGTGCGGGTCATACCGCTTGGCCGCCTCGATCAAGCCGAGGTTTCACTCGTTTATCAGGTCGAGAATGTCAAGGCCCATTCCCTTGTATTTTTTAAAGTAAGAAACGACGAAACGAAGGTTGCTTTCGATCAGCTTTTGGAGGGCGTTCCGGTCGCCGGCGTGGACCCGTTCAGCGAGTTTTTTTTCTTCCGCCTCGTCGACGCGCGGAAACCGGCCGATCTGCTCCAGGTAGCGGCGAAGGTTTCTCGATTCGGCGAAATCCCTGTAGGGCATGATTTATTCCGGTTCGTCGACTTTCACGATCTTGGACGGCGTGACGGGCACCAAACTCCTCTTTCGGGCTTCAAACTCCTCCTCCCGGCCGGAGAAAAATTCCTGTCGGAAGGATTCCATGAAAGACTGGACCTCGGTTTCGATCCGGACGATCTTGGCCCGCATATTTAATACGACTTCCACGCCCGCAAGATTCACCCCCAGGTCGCGGACGAGGTTCAGGATGATTTCCAGTCGTTTCAAATCATCGTCCGAGTAAAGCCGCGTGTTCCCGCAGGACCGGGACGGCTTGAGCAG
>JAPKZG010000101.1 GCA_026393895.1 Candidatus Aminicenantota bacterium | reverse complement strand
GGTGATCGTTATGCCACGTTCCTGCTCTTGAGCCATCCAATCCATGACGGCCGTCCCCTCGTCCACTTCCCCGATCTTGTACGTGATCCCGGTCGTGAAGAGGATCCGTTCCGTCGTGGTCGTTTTTCCCGCGTCGATATGGGCCAAAATCCCGATGTTCCGCGTGTCGGCGAGAGGCGTTGTTCGCGTCACAAGCTTTCTCCGCGGTTCCCGGGTATCCGGCTTCTCCGAATCGCAGGGTTTCGACCATGTATCGGATCACCAACGATAATGGGCAAAGGCCCTATTGGCTTCAGCCATTTTGTGTGTGTCCTCGCGCTTCTTGACCGCACCGCCCTTGTTGCCCAGGGCGTCGAGGATCTCGGCCGCGAGTTTATCCCGCATCGTTTTTCCGCCGCGTTCCTCGGCGTACTTGATCACCCAGCGGGCGCCGACCGAAAGCGAGCGACCGAGCTCGACCTCGATCGGAACTTGATACGTCGCGCCGCCGACGCGGCGGGACTTCGTTTCGACCATCGGCCGGACATTGTCCATGGCCTTTTCAAAGACCTTCAGGGGATCTTCCTTGGTTTTCTCCTGGATGATCTCCATCGCCCCATAGACGATATTCTCGGCCGTGCTCCGTTTGCCCTTCTCCATGACCGTCGTGATGAACTTCGTCACAAGGGTGGAGCCGTATTTCTGGTCCCCCACGGGTTTGCGTTTCTTGACGATTCCGCGGCGTGGCATCGGCGTTCTCCCTTACGAGGCGACCCGTTTCTCTTTGGGCCGCTTGGCGCCGTACTTCGAGCGCGATTTGTACCGGTTGGCCGTGCCCTCGGAATCGAGGGTTCCGCGGATGATGTGATAGCGGACGCCGGGCAAATCCTTGACCCGGCCACCGCGGATCAGCACGATAGAGTGTTCCTGGAGGTTGTGGCCGATCCCGGGGATATAACCCGTCACCTCGACGTTGTTGGACAACCGGACGCGGGCCACCTTCCGGAGGGCCGAATTGGGCTTCTTGGGCGTCGTGGTAAAGACCCGGGTGCAGACGCCGCGCTTTTGGGGACAGGATTCAAGGGCGGGCGATTTGCTCTTGGACCCCTTAGGCATACGACCTTTGCGAATAAGCTGGTTGACCGTCGGCAAGAGACTACTCCTTACTGATATCTTCGGTTCTCGTTTATATTGAATCCGAACGGACCGATAAATCGAAACGAGTAGACGGAGTCTAGCAAATCCCGACCCCACTTGTCAAGGAAAATCGGGAATTCCGGAGAGGTTTTTTCAGGTCTCCGGAACCGGTGCTTCTTCCCGGGGAGCCTCCGCCTCGGCGTGTTTTTCATCCTCCGCCAACTCTACATCGCGATAGTACTTGTATCCCGTCCCAGCGGGAATCAACCGGCCCATGATGATGTTTTCCTTCAGGCTCCGGAGCCGGTCTGTTTTCCCGTAGATCGAGGCCTCGGTCAGAACCCGGGTCGTCTCCTGGAAAGAGGCGGCGGCAATGAAGCTGTCCGTGCTCAAGGCGCTCTTGGTGATGCCGAGCAGGAGCGGCCGGGCTTTGGCCGGTTTTCCGCCCTTGTCCATCACCTTCTGGTTTTCCTCCTGGAACACGAACTTGTCGACCTGTTCGTCGATCAGGAAATCGGTGTCGCCGACCTCCTCGACCTTAACCCAACGCAGCATCTGCCGGATGATCGTTTCGATATGCTTGTCGTTGATGGCCACGCCCTGGAGCCGGTACACTTCCTGGACCTCCCGGAGGAGGTATTCGGCCAGTTCCTTCTCGCCCAGGACTCGGAGGATGTCGTGCGGGTTGACCGGGCCGTCCATGAGGGCCACTCCGGCCTTAACCCGTTCCCCGTCGCCGACGCTGATATGGGCGCCCTTGGGGATGAGGTATTCCTTTTCCACCCCGCGGTCGCTCTTGACGTTGAGTTTGCGGAAGCCCCGGATGAGGCCGCCGAAGAATACGACGCCGTCGATTTCGGAAATGACGGCGGGGAATTTAGGCCGCCGCGCTTCAAACAGCTCCTCCGCCCGCGGCAGACCGCCCGTGATGTCCTTCGTCTTGGCCTGCTCCCGGGGGATTTTGGCCAGGATTTCGCCGGCGTGGACATCGACGCCGTCCTTGACCTCCAGGTGGGCCCCCGACGGCAGAAAATAACGCTTGAGAAGGACGGGCTTGCCGTGCTTGTCCTTCGCTTTGGAGTCGACGATCTCGATCCGGGGTTGCAGCTTTTCGTCCTTGGGCTCGATGATGATCTGGCTCATCAACCCGGTGATTTCGTCCTGCAATTCCTCCATCGTCACTTTCTGGACGACGTCGTGGAAAACGGCGAGGCCGGTTTCCTCGGTCAGGATCAGGGTGTTGAACGGATCCCATTCGGCGAACAGCTGGCGGGCCTTGACCGCGCCGCCGTCGGGAAGGAGGAGTTTCGCGCCGTAGGGAACCTGGTAATGTTCGACCTCGCGGCCGCGGTAGTCCATGACCGCGATATTGGCCAACCGGTTGACGACGACGAGGTTTTTATCCTGCCCTTCGACGGCCCGGAGGTTGTGGAAATGGAGCGTCCCGTCGTTTTTCGCCTCGATCTTCGACTGTTCCTTTTCGCCCATGGCGATGCCGCCGATGTGGAACGTCCGCATCGTCAACTGGGTTCCCGGTTCGCCGATGGATTGAGCGGCGACGACGCCGACCGCCTCCCCCATCTCGACCGTGAAGCCCGAGGCCATGTTCCGGCCGTAGCAGAGCTGGCAGACGCCCCGCTTGGCTTCGCAGGTCAGGATCGACCGGATTTTGGCCCGTTCGATGCCCTGGTTTTGAAGCTCCAGGGCGATCGTTTCCGTAATCTCCTGGTTGGTATTGACGAGCACCTTCCCGGTATCGGGATGGATGACGCGTTCGAGGGACGTGCGGCCGACGATCCGGTCGATGAAGGGTTCGACGATCTCGCCGTTTTCGACGATGGCCGAGACGTTGACCCCCTTCAACGTGCCGCAGTCGTGCTGGTCGACGATGACGTCCTGGGACACGTCGACGAGTTTGCGGGTCAGATATCCCGAATTGGCCGTCTTCAAGGCCGTATCGGCCAAGCCCTTGCGGGCGCCGTGGGTCGAGATGAAGTATTGGATCACGCTCAAACCTTCGCGCAGATTGGACGTGATCGGCGTTTCCAGAATTTCGCCCGAGGGCTTGGACATCAGCCCACGCATGCCGGCCAGCTGGCGGATCTGTTGCTTGTTTCCGCGCGAGCCGGAGTCGGCCATGACGAACAGCGGGTTGAGGTTGGGCGTTTCGAAGGAGATTTTTTTCATCTCCGAGATCATGGCCACGGAGACCTCGTCGGTCACCGTCGACCAGACGTTGATGATCGTGTTGAACCGTTCCCGGGCGGAGATCGTTCCGTCGAGGTAGAGTTTTTCAACCTCGCGGACCTTCTTGTTGGCTTTCTCCACCAGTTCCCCCTTGGTCTTCGGGATGACGAAATCGTCGATCCCCAGGGAGAAACCCGCCTGGGTGGCCTGCAGGAACCCGAGCTCCTTGAGCCGGTCCAGGGTCTGGACCGTGGCCTTCAACCCGGATCGCAGGTAAATGTAGAAGACCAGGCTTTCGATGCCTTTTTTCCGGAACGTGCCGTTGAAAAAGGGCATCCCCTTGGGGAGGACGCTGTTGAAGATGATCCGGCCGGCGGTCGTCTCGATGAGCCCTTTTTCGATGTTCGTCACCGGGCAGGTATGAACGGCCTGGTCGTCGTAATACACGGCCAGGTTCATGAACGGTCCGGTATAGCGCAGTTTGATCAGGCTTTGGCGGCTGATCTGTTTGTCCTCCAGGGCCAGGAGCGCTTCGTCCTCGCTCCCGAAAATCCGGCCTTCGCCGGGGAGGCCTTTCTTGGCCATGGTCACGTAATAGCAGCCGAGGACCATGTCCTGGCTGGGAATAGTGAGCGGGCGGCCGTTGGCGGGGGAAAGGATGTTGTTGGCCGAAAGCATCAGAGTCGAGGCCTCGATCTGGGCCTCAACGGACAGGGGAACGTGGACGGCCATCTGGTCGCCGTCGAAATCGGCGTTGAAGGCCGCGCACACCAGCGGGTGAATATGGATCGCCTTCCCCTCGACGAGGATCGGGTCGAAGGCCTGGATGCCGAGCCGGTGCAACGTGGGAGCGCGGTTGAGAAAGATCGGGTGTTCGCTGACGACTTCCTCGAGAAAATCCCAGACCTCGGGACGTTCCTGTTCGTGCCATTCCCGGGCAACCTTGATGCTCGCCACCAGCCCTTCCTTCTCCAGCTTATGGAAGATGAACGGCTTGAAAAGCTCGAGGGCCATCTTCTTGGGAAGGCCGCACTGGTTGAGCTTGAGTTCAGGGCCGACGACGATAACCGAGCGGCCCGAGTAATCGACCCGTTTTCCGAGCAGGTTCTGGCGGAAACGGCCCTGTTTTCCCCGGAGCGATTCACTGAGAGACTTGAGCGGGCGGCGGTTGGCCCCGAGATGGACGCGGCCGCGCTTGCCGTTGTCGAACAGCGCGTCCACCGCTTCCTGGAGCATCCGCTTCTCGTTGCGGATGATCAGCTCGGGGGCGCGCAGCTCGATGAGTTTCTTGAGCCGGTTGTTCCGGTTGATGACCCGGCGGTACAGGTCGTTGAGGTCCGAGGTGGCAAACCGCCCTCCGTCCAGCCGAACGAGAGGCCGCAGGTCGGGCGGGATGACCGGGACGACGTCCAGGACCATCCACTCCGGCCGGTTGCCGGATTTTTTCAGGGCCTTGAAGACCCGCAGGCGCTTGGAGTAGCGGAGGCGCCGTTGCTGGGACGTCTCCTTCTTCATCGCCTTGCGCAGGCGGTCGGCTTCCTTCTTGATATCGATCCGCTCGAGCAGGACCTTGATGGCCTCCGCTCCGATGGACGCTTCGAACTTGTCGCCGTATTTCTCCCGGGCCTCCTTGTACTCCTCCTCGCCCAGGAGCTGTTTTTCCTTGAGCGGGGTGTCGCCGGAGTTGAGGACGATGTACGACTCGAAATACAGGACCTTTTCGAGGTCCTTGATCGAGAGGTCCACGACCAGGCCGATCCGGCTCGGGGGGGATTTGAAAAACCAGATGTGAGCGACGGGCGAGGCCAGCTGGATGTGGCCCATCCGCTCCCGGCGGACCTTGCTCTTGGTGACTTCGACGCCGCAGCGTTCGCAGATGATGCCGCGGTATTTCATCCGCTTGTATTTGCCGCAGAGGCATTCGTAATCGTTGATCGGGCCGAAAATCTTGGCGCAGAACAGGCCGTCTTTTTCCGGCTTGAACGTCCGGTAGTTGATGGTCTCGGGCTTCGTCACTTCGCCCCAGGACCAGCTCTTGATTTTTTCCGGAGAAGCAATCGAGATGCGGACCCAGTCGAAATCCATCCGGGGCTTGCTGCCCAACGGCTGTTTGATGTCCATCAGCGCTCTCCTTTGAGGATGCCCGTCGCATCCAGTCCCAGCACCTGGACGATCTCCTGTTTGTCGTCTTTCCCGAGCTCGACGTTCAGGCAGAGGCTCTGCAACTCCCGGATCAGGACATTGACCGATTCCGGAAGCCCCGGAGTGAATTCCAGGTCGCCCTTGACGATCGCTTCGTAGATCTTGGCCCGGCCTTCGACGTCATCGGACTTGACGGTGAGGATTTCCTGGAGCGTGTAGGCCGCGCCGTAGGCCTCCAGCGCCCAGACTTCCATTTCCCCGAACCGCTGGCCGCCGAACTGGGCTTTTCCGCCCAGCGGCTGCTGGGTGATGAGGGAATACGGGCCGGTGGATCGGGCGTGGATTTTGTCGTCGACCAGGTGGTACAGCTTCATCATGTACATGTTGCCGACGGTGATTTCCTGGTCGAACGGTTCGCCGGACAGGCCGTCGTAAAGGACCGACTTGCCCGACTCCGGAAGCCCGGCCTTCTTGAGAAGTTCCTTGATCTCCCTCTCGTTCGCGCCGTCGAAAACAGGGGTGTCGATCCAAAGCCCGAGTTTTTGGGCCGCCCAGCCGGCGTGGATTTCCAGGATCTGGCCGACGTTCATGCGGGAGGGAACGCCGAGGGGATTGAGAACGACGTCGACCGGGGAGCCGTCGGGCAGGCGGGGCATGTCCTCCTCGGCCACGATCCGGGCGATGATGCCCTTGTTCCCGTGCCGGCCCGAAACCTTGTCGCCGACCGACAGCTTCCGCTTCATGGCGATGTAGACCTTGATGGCCTGGATGACCCCGGGGGCCAGCTCATCGCCCTTCTTCAGGGCGTCGACTTTTTCCTTGAAAATGGACTTCAGCGCTTCGATCTGGCGGCGAGCTTTGCGTTCGATGTCCTTGATCCGTTCGTCGCGCTCCTCGTCGGCTTCGAACTTGAGCTTGCCGATGTCGGAGAAGTCGATTTCGTCGAGAATCCTTTCGGTCAGCTTCTGCCCCTTGGCGATCGTCAGGGAACCGAGTTTCTGTTCCTTCTCGACGACGACGCCCTTCAGGAGGGCTTTGATCTTTCGCTCCCGCTCGCTCTCGAGGATCGAGGATTCGTCGTCCAGGTTGCGTTTCATCCGGCCGATTTCGTCCTTTTCGATCTGCTTGGCCCGGACGCCTTTTTCCGCGCCCCGGCGGCTGAAGATCCGGACGTCGATGATCGTGCCCTCGACTCCGGGCGCGCAGTACAGCGAGGCGTCTTTGACGTCCAGGGCTTTTTCGCCGAAGATGGCCTTCAAGAGCTTTTCTTCGGGCGAGAGCTGGGTCTCGCCTTTCGGCGCGACCTTGCCGACCAGGACGTCGCCGGCCTTGACGCTGGCACCGATCCGGACGATGCCGTTTTCATCCAGGTTGCGGAGCACGTTCTCCGGGACGTTGGGGATGTCCCGGGTGATGTCTTCGGGGCCGAGCTTGGTGTCCCGGGCCTCGATGGTTTCCTCGACGATGTGGAGCGAGGTGAAGATGTCGTTCTTGATCAGTTTCTCGGAGACGACGATCGCGTCCTCGAAATTGTAGCCCCGCCAGGGCATGAAGGCCCCGACGATGTTGCGGCCGAGGGCTAATTCGCCCATGTCGGTGCAGGAGCTATCGGCCAGGACCTGGCCCTTGACGACCGGGTCGCCCTTGCGGATGATGGGCCGCTGGGTGAAACAGGTGTTCTGATTGGTCCGGAGGAATTTCGTCAGGACATAAAGGTCGGTCCCGACCTCGTAATCCTTGGTCTTGTTCGCCTCGTCGACCTGGACGAGGATCCGCTCGGCGTCGACAAAGGCGACTTTTCCGGACCGCTTGCAGACAATGACGTCGCCCGAGCCCTTGGCCACGAGGTGTTCGACGCCCGTGCCCACGAGCGGGGCGATCGGGCGGAGGAGCGGAACGGCCTGCCGCTGCATGTTGGACCCCATGAGGGCGCGGTTGGCGTCGTCGTGCTCCAGGAAAGGAACGAGGGCCGCCGAGAGCGAAACCAGCTGCTTGGGCGAGACGTCGATGTAATCGATCTGTTCCCGCGGCAGCGTCTTGAAGTTGCCGGCCTGCCGGGCGCTGACCAGGTCGTCCAGAAGATGCCCTTCCTCGTCCACCCGGGCGTTGGCCTGGGCGATGTTGTGCGTCTCCTCTTCCCACGCAGTCTGGTAGTGGCAATACGGCTGAACGACGGGCAGATGCTTGGCGCCCTTGCGCTTCAAGGAGGCGACCGCCTTGATCACGTTGTCCTGCTTGACGATGTCGCCGTATTTGAATTCGGAATCGCCGGGATGGAGGATCTTGACGTAATCGATGATCCGGCCGTCCTTGACCTGGCGGTAAGGGGTTTCGATGAATCCGTACTCGTTGACCCGGGCATAGGAGCTCAGCGAGGAGATCAAGCCGATGTTCGGGCCTTCCGGCGTTTCCACCGGGCAGATCCGGCCGTAATGGGAGGATTGGATGTCGCGGACTTCGAAGCCCGCCCGTTCCCGGCTTAAACCGCCGGGACCGAGAGCGCTGAGGCGCCGCTTGTGGGTCACCTCGGACAGGCTGTTGATTTGATCCATGAATTGGGAAAGTTGCGAAGACCCGAAAAATTCCTTCAGGGCGGCGATCACGGGCTTGGAATTGATGAGGTCCTGGGGCATGGCTGAAGGCAGGTCCAGGGTGATCGTCATCTTTTCCTTGATCGTCCGTTCCATCCGGGTCAGGCCGATCCGGAAGGCGTTCTCGACGAGTTCGCCCACCGACCGGACCCGGCGATTGCCGAGGTGGTCGATGTCGTCCACGGTCCCTTCGCCCCGGCGGAGGTTGAGCAGGTACTTGATGACTTCGACGTAGTCCTGGGGGTGAAGGACCTTATCCTCCAGGGACGTTTCCTTTCCGAGCTTGATGTTGAACTTGAGGCGGCCGATCCGGCTGAAGTTGTATTTCTGGGGGTTGAAGAACAGGCTGCGGAACAGGTTGGCGGCGCTTTCCATCGTGTGGGGTTCGCCGGGCCGCAGTTTGCGGTAGATCTCGGCCAGGGCCTGGTTCGTGTCCTTGCGGAGGTCTTTTTTCAGCGTGTTGACGAGGATCATCCCGGCGGCGTCTTCGTTCGGGAAAAAGATCTCGAACGGTTCGGCCTTGCCGATCAGGAGGTCGAGGGCCGTGTCGTCGATTTCCTCGCAGGCCTTGACCTTGCCCTTGAGGCCAGACAGGGCGAAGGCGTTTTGGAGGTCCTTGCGGTCGACGGCGACGCGGGCGACGCCGGCTTCTTTCAGCTCGGCCACGATTTCCGGCGTGAGTTTTTTCCGGCTGTGGACGAGGACTTTGCCGTTTTTGGGATGGACGACGTCCTCGGCCGCCGTCCGGCCGGCGAGACTGTCGATGGGTTCCCAGTAGAGTTTCCCGTTTTCCGGGGTGATCTTCACGACCGGATGGAACAGCTTGAGCAGATCCTCGTCGGATCCGTACCCGAGCGCCCGGAGAAAGACGGTGGCCAGGAATTTCTTTTTCCGGTCGAGCCGGACGTAGAGAATGTTCTTGACGTCGTATTCGAATTCGACCCAGGCCCCGCGATACGGGATGATCTTGGCGATGAAGAAGCCCTTGACTTCGCCCGGACGGTAAAAGACGCCGGGGGAGCGCTGCAGCTGGCTTACGACGACCCGCTCGATGCCGTTGAAGATGAACGTCCCCTTGTCGGTCATCAAGGGGATGTCGCCGAAATAGACTTCCTGCTCCTTGATGTGTTTGAGCCGCTTCGTTTTCGTCGTCGCGTCCTTCTCCCAGGAGATCAGCCGGACCTTGAGGCGAAGCGGGACCGAATAGGTATAGCCCTTTTGGAGGCATTCGTTCGGGCCGTACTTCATCTTGAGACTGACCCGGTCGCCGCAGTGGTCGCAGACCGGGACTTCGATCTTGCGGGCGGCGTTGCAGAAGGGGCAGACCTCTTTTTCGGTCAGCACGGTTCCATGGGGGAAGAGCGTGCCGCAGGCCTGGCATTTGGCCCGGGAGTTCTCGACCCCTTTGAGCCGGCCGCACTTGCATTCCCAGTTCCCGATCCCGTAGTTGATGAAATCCAGCTGGGTGGTCTCCTTGAAATCGGAGATCGGAAAGACGTCCTTGAAGGCGGCCTGCAGGCCGGTGTCCTTCCGTTCCTCCGGAAGAAGATCCATCTGGAGGAACTCCTTGTAGGAACCCACCTGGATGTCCAAAAGATCGGGCATGGGAAAGACCTGGCCGATTTTGGAGAAGTCCAGTCGTTCGCGGTAGAGATGTTCGCTTTCTTTAATCATGGACGCTCCCCTCGTAAGCGTTGGGCCAAAGACAAATGCCGTTCGGGGACACGAACCCGTTCATCGCGGTACGCGAGCTTACTGCAATTCAACCTGGGCGCCGACCTCTTCGAACTTTTTCTTCATGGCCTCGGCGTCTTCCTTGGACAGGCCTTCTTTGACCGTCTTGGGCGCGCCGTCGACGAGATCCTTCGCTTCCTTGAGGCCGAGGGCGGTGATCTCCCGGACGACTTTGATCACGTTGATCTTCTTGTCGCCGGCGCTCTTGAGGACCACGGCGAACTCGGTCTTGGCTTCCTCGGCCTTGGCTTCGGCCGCGGGGGCGGCGGCGGCCACGGGGACAGCCGCGGCGGCGCTGATGCCGTACCGGGTCTCGAACTCCTTGATGTAATCCGCGAGTTCCAGGACCGTCAGCCCGTCCAGATGTCCGAAAAATTCTTCTTTGGTGAGTTTAGACACGTGCGTCTCCTTTCCTGAGGCTTGGATTCTTTATGCCGATTCTTTTTTGGCTTTGAGCTGGTTGAGAAGGATGCCGATGTTGCCGAGCGGCGCCTGGAGGCACCGCAGGAACCCCGACAGCGGGGCGGCCATCAGGCCGCCGACTTTAGCCACCAGGTCCATCCGGCCCGGCAGTTTCACGATTTCATCGAACCTTTCGGGCCCGACGAAGACGCCTTCCACGACCCCGCCCTTGAGGACCAGGACCTTGTTCTGGGCCTGGAATTCCTTGAGGGCCTTGGCCAGGACGACGGCGTCGCCGTTGGTGAAGGCCACCGCGGTGGGTTTGGAGAAGACCGGGCGCAGGTCGCCGGCCAGCGGTTCGGGAACCGACCGGAGGGCCAGCCGGTTCTTGACGATTTTCAGGGCCGAGCCCTGTCTTCGGAGGTTCTTGCGGAGCGCCGTCGCCTGGGCGACGGTCATTTTATTGTAGTTGAACAGATAGTAGGTGCCGTTCGTGTCGAACAACCCCTTGAGCTCGTCGATTCGTTGCGCTTTGACGTCTTTCTTCATGAGGAAAATCCTACTTCTCCAAAATGTCCTCGACGATCTTGTACGAGGGGCCCATCGTCGAGCTCAAGAACATGCTCCGAACGAACCGGCCCTTGGCCGTAGCCGGCCGGGCGTGGAGCACGGCCGCCATGAACGTCTTGGCGTTGTCGACGAGCTTCTCCTCGGTGAAGGAGATCTTGCCGATCGAGGCGTTGATGATTGAGGTCTTGTCGATCCGGAATTCGACCTTGCCGGCCTTGGTTTCCTGGACGGCTTTCTTGACGTCGAAGGTCACGGTCCCCGACTTGGGATTGGGCATCAATCCCTTCGTGCCCAGGGTCCGGCCCAGTTTGCCGACATTCCGCATGATGTCCGGAGTGGCGATGACGATGTCGAAATCGATCCAGCCGCCGGCGATTTTTTCGATCAGCTCCTCGCTCCCGGCGTAATCGGCGCCGGCTTCCTCCGCCTCCTTGACCTTCTCGCCGAGGGCCAGGACGCAGATTTTTTTCGACCGGCCGGTGCCGTGCGGGAGCACGACGGTTCCGCGGACCATCTGATCAGACTGCTTGGGGTTGACGCCCAGCCGCATGGCCACATCCACGGACTCGTCGAATTTGGCGTAGCCGCCCTGTTTCAGCAGGCGGACGGCCTCGACGATCGAAAACTCGGGCTTGGTCCGCAGGTCCCGCGCCTTGAGATATTTCTTGCCTCGTTTAACCACGGATGATCTCCAGTCCCATGTTTTTGGCGGTGCCTTCGATGATCTTCATCGCCGCCGCGACGTCGTTGGCGTTCAGGTCGGGGAGCTTCGTTTTGGCGATCTCCTCGATCTGTTTCAGGGTCACTTTTCCGACCTTGTCCTTGTTCGGAGCCCCGGATCCCTTGGCGATCCCGGCGGCTTTTTTCAGCAGGTAGGACGCGGGCGGCGTCCGCATGATGAAATTGAACGACTTGTCCTTGAAGATAGTGATGATGATGGGGACGACCACGCCCTCCTCCATCTTACTCGTCCGGTCATTGAACTCCCGGACAAACTGCATGATGTTGACGCCGTGCTGTCCCAGGGCGGGGCCGACCGGAGGGGCCGGACTCGCCTGTTTGGCCGTGATTTGCAGCTTGACGCGGGCCACGACTTCTTTCGACATGAGATGCCTCCTACAGCTTCTCCACCGGGAGGAATTCGAGTTCCACCGGGGTGGAACGGCCGAAGATCGTCACGAGGACCTTCAGCGTGCTGCGCTCGTGGTTGACGTCCTCGACGATGCCGTTGAAATTGAAAAACGGTCCGTCGATGATCCGGACCGCTTCGCCTTTTTCGAACGAATGCTTGGGTTTGGGTTTCTCCGAGGTCGTCTCCATGTGGGTGACGATCTGGGAGACGTCGGTTTTGCTGAGCGGCGAGGGCTTCTTGCCCGAGCCGACGAACCCGGTGACCTTGGGTGTGTCGCGGATGATGAGCCAGTTTTCGTCTGTCATCTCCATCTCGATGAGGATGTAGCCCGGATAGGACCGCTTCGTTGAGACGACCTTCTTGCCCATCTTGATCTCGATGACGTCCTCGGTCGGGATGATGATCTGGCCGATCTGATCCTGGATTCCGGTTTCGTTGGCCCGCTGGCGGATGGACTCCGACACGAACTTCTCGAATCCCGAATAGGTGTGGATGACGTACCAGTTCTTGGCCATAGCCGCCGCCTTTATCCGACGAGATCCTTCAATTTGGTGAGGGCCCAGGAGAAGACGGCGTCCATGAAGAACAGGTAGAAGCCGAAAAAGACCGTGGCCACGATCACGACGATCGTCGTGTTCCTAACCTCCGCCCGCGACGGCCAGGTCACTTTCCTCAATTCCGCCCGGGCGTCCTTCATAAACGCCCAAAAACGTTTGTACCATCTCGGCTTGTCGCTCATGTTTGCCGCCGCTCCTTCCTCGGACGTTGTCCTCGGATCCGACTCTCAGGGTGATGAAACTGGCAGGTGAGGCAGGACTTGAACCCGCAACCTGCGGTTTTGGAGACCGCCGCTCTAGCCAGTTGAGCTACTCACCTGTCTTTTCTGATCGCCGTTCGTCCTTATTTGGTTTCCTTGTGCGAGGTGTGTTTCCGGCAGAACGGACAGTACTTGTTGATCTCCAGACGGTCCGTTTGCTTCTTTTTATTCCTCGTATTCGAATAATTCCGCCGTTTGCAGGCCGAGCAGGCCAGGGTGATGATCTCTCGCATCGGCGTCGTTTACTCCAGGATTTCCGTGACGGTTCCGGCGCCGACGGTCCGTCCGCCCTCGCGGATGGCGAATCGCAGCCCCTTCTCCATCGCCACTGCCGAAATCAGGTCGATCTCCAGGTTCGCGTTGTCGCCCGGCATCACCATCTCGACG